>NZ_JBXWRJ010000008.1:0-184027 GCF_059612845.1 Ruegeria sp. YKSE079
CTATAACCCGCGCCGTCGGCATTCAGCACTGGGAGGGAAAAGCCCCTTGGCCTTCGAGCGCCAAGTGGCCTAAATGAGCACTTGGAGCGGCACGAAAGCGCGACAAGACCATATGGGCGGGAAAAAGGATTTGGACCCAATGAGCATCCCCGACTACCAGACATTCATGCTCCCGGTGCTGCGGAAAGCTGCCGGAGGAGAGGTGAAGATCAGTTCCGTCATCGGAGAGTTAACTGACCAGTTCGGCTTGTCCGAGGATGAGAAGGCCGAACTTCTCCCCAGCGGCAAACAGACTGTTGTCGCCAACCGCATCCACTGGGCCAAGACATACCTCAAGCAAGCGGGTCTCGTTGACGCGACCCGGCGGGGTCACTTCGTGATCTCCGAGAGGGGACGAGCGGTGCTCGCCAAGAACCCCTCGGCCATCGACAACAGCCTCCTTGAGACCTTCTCCGAGTTTCAGGACTTCAAGAATAGGCAGAAGACGCCCAACGCCGATGGAGGAGGGGGAGAGCGCGAGGGGGAGTTGCCTTCATGGGGCGACAAGCAAACCCCCGACGAGGTTTTGAGGGCCGCGCATAGGCGGATTGAGGATGCCCTTCGAGGGGAGATGCTAGAGAAAATCAGAGAGGCCTCTCCGGCCTTCTTCGAGGGACTGGTCGTCAACCTTCTGGTGGCTATGGGATACGGGGGGTCTGTCACGGACGCGGGAAGGGCGCTGGGCCGCTCGGGCGACGGTGGGATTGACGGTGTAATTGACCAGGACGCCCTCGGTCTGGACCGCGTCTACATCCAAGCCAAGCGATACGCCGACGGTAACAACGTCGGACCCGGAGCCATCCGCGATTTCTTCGGGAGCCTCGACAGGTTCAAGGCGAACAAGGGTCTGTTCGTCTCAACATCGAGCTTCACCAAGGAGGCGGTTGAGACGGCGCAGGCTCTGAGCAAGCGCATCGTGCTCATCGACAGCGAGGCCCTCACCAAGTTTATGGTCAGATACAACGTCGGGTGCCGGGTCGAAGAGACCCTCTATGTCAGGAAACTAGATGAGGACTTTTTCACGGACTGAAGCCTCCGCCGATGTGTGAACCTTCAAGCACGCTGGGTAGCTCAGAACAGCGGCACCTTGGGCGCTCATGGAGCCAGAGCAATCGCCGCCTTCATCGCCTCTGTCGCTGCCTGCAAACGCGCCTCGCCGCCGCCATAGACACGGTCACCTACACCTCCAAGGGAATACCTCTATGAACAGCCATCAATTGACCTTCGAACTTGCGATGTAGATATGCAGCAGCATAAAGATCGTCTGAACACTTACCACTACCTCAAAGTTCATAGATTTTGGGAAGTTAAGTTAGCAAACGATTGGAGAAGGATATGGTTGCAATACGCAACACGCTAGCGGATTTCATGGACAGAACAATGCGCAACTTGCAACGCGCCGAGGAGATTGCGCGCGATGATCCACATGGTTTTTTTGAAGTAACACAGCTCATTAATTCAGCTATCGGCATGCTCATTTTTCCAGCCGAAGAAGCACTTGAGAAAGTAGCAGGGTTAGAAACATCAGAGTTGTTTAAGGGTATCCGAGGTCCTCAAATACTTCATGGAGATATCGAGGCTATGCATACTCTAGGCGGATGCCTTCGCAAACTCAGAAATGGATTAGCACACTACAACGTCCACTTTGAAAGTCGAAACAACCAAGTAGTAGGTTTGTATGTTTGGAATTACTTGCCAACAGACCAATCCAAGCCTGATTTTGTTGCATACTTGTCTATGGATGACTTGCGCACAATTCTTCGCCGAGCTTGTAAACAGTTCATTGAGACATTCAAGGATACCGGAGAAAACGAAGGAAGAAAGCTCGAACGTATTGAGCGACAGTTGAACAAGAATATCCGTTTCCAAAACCGTGAAAGCTTCTAAAAATTTACCACTGACTTTCGTCTGAAAACTTACTAGAAATTCATTCCACCTGACTAGAAGCCGTCGAGATACGCTTCTTGAGAGAGCAATGCAGCAACCTTCTCTTGCGCTGCTGCAAGCTCTTCGGTGTTCAACCCGTGATCATAGGGGTCAGATGTTCTCTTGACCCCAGCCCACCCCCCAAGATCGTGGGCATCGTCAATCGAGAGGCCAGCGCGACGCGACAGCGTCTTCCAAGTATGGCGCAAGGAGTGGAATGCGAGGCGCTCGTCACTCTCCCTCCCTAGAACCTTGCGGCGCAATCCGGTAAAAGCCTTGGAGGCAGCTTTCGCGGTTCCGGTCGCGGCATTGATCGGGAAAGCGTGGAACAGCCTTTCCTGTCCTTCTGCCACGGCATCGGCGCGCAGTCGTTGGATAATCGGACGCGCGACCTTGGGCACGGGCACGACCCGCGTCGCATTCTCGGTTTTGCCGCCCGAGATCAGGAAAAGCGAGCCGTCTTCTTTGGTCTCATCCACCGTAACCTTCACGATCTCAGTCACTCGCGCGCCTGTCACTAGGCCGACGCGAAACAGGTCCCCCAACCTGTCACCCTGAGCGACGGCTCTGAGAATACTCTGGGCCTCCGATGGCTTGAACTGGTCCCTTTTTGGTCCATCCGGCTTTTTCTGTCTCGGCAGGTCATCCGCAGGGGCATTGAATGGATTTCCGTCCAGCTTCACCTTCTTCCTCGCTAGCGCCCAGCGCCAAAGGCCGCGCAACATCGTCATCAACTTCTGCGTTGTTGAAGGGGTCAAGTTCCTGCCCGTTTTCTTCGAAGTTTGAATTGGCAGAAACTCATGCTGGAACGTCGAGACCAAGTCTGGAGTTACGTCGTCAAGGAACAGGGTCTCCGGCGTCTTGTCCATGAAGGCGCAGAGGTAGTTGACTGCCGTCATTACTTCGTTAGCTGATGTCTTGGTGAGCGGTTTGTTTCCATAGGGGTTGTCCGGCGCTCTCGCCTCAAGGTATTGCGCGGTGGCCTTGGAGAGCGGTAGCGTCTTCGCGGTGGCCACCTTGAGGAAGGCCTCTCGTTCAGCTTCAGGTGCCCGCTCGGCCTCGTCATGGATTAGGTCGCGAACAAAAGTTTCGTCTTCTCGTTCCTCCCGAATAGCCTGCGCCCAGAGTTCGGCCCTTTCCAAGCTATACCTTTCACGCGCACGATATTCGATCTCCAGCTTGCGCACTTCGGCAAGGAAGATATCCCGCATTTTCTTCGCGCTGGGGAGGTGCTTCTCGCCCGCCATCGGTCTGATAATCCACGTGCCGAACAGGTTGCCGTTAGACCATGGGTTAGGTCTCCCGCGAAGGTTCTTCGGGGTTTTCATGCGGAATCGGTAGGCGGTTCCCGGTCCCTTGGGTTGCTCGATGTATTGCACTGCCGAACTCCAGTGGTGTCCCTCAGTGGTGTCCGTTACACCACAAACTGGTTCCCACTACCCATCAAGTTACTTGTTTTGCAACACTTTTTTGAAATGGTGACCCCGGCAGGATTCGAACCTGCAACCTGCCCCTTAGGAGGGGGCTGCTCTATCCAGTTGAGCCACGGGGCCACGCCGCCCCTCTGTAACCGCCTTTGTTCAGCTTGTCATGGCCTTTGAGGACAGTTGTACAAATCTATTCGTTCGCGCTACCATCGGGCAAAACAAACAGCGCAGGTATCCAGGTGACTACAGAAACAAAACGCCCGCTCACCCTCCGTGATGTCTCGGAAGCCTCCGGCGTGTCCGAAATGACCGTCAGCCGGGTGTTGCGGAATCGGGGGGATGTATCGGATGCCACGCGCACGCGTGTCCTGGCCGCAGCGAAAGAACTTGGGTATGTCCCGAACAAGATTGCCGGCGCGCTGGCCTCGAACCGGGTGAATCTGGTGGCGGTGATCATCCCGTCGCTGTCCAACATGGTCTTTCCCGAGGTTCTGACCGGCATCAACCAGGTGCTGGAAGATACCGAGTTGCAACCGGTGGTGGGCGTCACCGATTATCTGCCCGAAAAGGAAGAGAAGGTGCTGTACGAGATGCTCTCGTGGCGGCCCTCGGGTGTGATCATCGCCGGGCTGGAGCATACGGAAGCCGCCCGCGCGATGCTTGATTCCGCCGGGATTCCGGTGGTCGAAATCATGGATGTTGACGGTAAGCCGGTGGATGCGATGGTCGGCATTTCGCACCGCCGCGCCGGGCGCGAGATGGCGCAGGCGATCCTGAAAGCGGGCTATGAACATATCGGCTTCATGGGCACCAAGATGCCGCTGGATCACCGGGCCAGAAAGCGTTTCGAAGGGTTTACCGAGGTCTTGGGCAAGAACGGGGTCGAGATAGAGGATCGCGAGTTCTATTCCGGCGGTTCGGCACTGGCCAAGGGGCGTGAGATGACGCAAACCATGCTGGAGCGATCACCAGAGCTTGATTTTCTTTATTATTCCAACGACATGATCGGCGCGGGTGGGTTGCTGTACCTGCTGGATCAGGGCATCGACGTGCCCGGTCAGATCGGGCTGGCGGGCTTCAACAATGTCGAGCTGTTGCAGGGCCTGCCGCGCAGGCTGGCGACTATGGATGCCTGTCGGCTGGAAATCGGGCGCAAGGCGGCCGAGATCATCGCGGCGCGGTTGGAAAACCCGGACACCGACATTGAAACGCGCGTCACGCTGACCCCCAAGATCAGCTATGGGGACACGTTGAAGCGGCGCTGAGTTCGTGGCGCTGCAACGGCTGGATAATCGCGCTGCCCGGGCACTGTTTCTGGACCGGCATGCATTGCTGGAACAGCCAAGCGGCCCGACCAAGGGAGCGTCGTTGCTGGAATTGATCCAACGCTTGGGCTTTGTCCAACTGGACAGCATCAACACGGTGGCGCGGGCACATGACATGATCCTGTTCGCGCGCCGGTCGGCGTACCGAACGGACAACCTCAAGCGGCTCTATGAGCGTGACCGGGCTTTGTTCGAACACTGGACGCATGATGCCGCTGTCATCCCGATGACCTTTTATCCACACTGGCACTTGCGGTTCGAGCGCGATGCCGAGCTGCTGCGGGCGCGTTGGAAGAACTGGCGCCGCGACGGGTTTGAACAGAGGTTCCAGTCGGTTCTGAATCACATCCGCGAGCATGGCCCGGTCGGATCTTCCGACGTGGGCACGGATGAAAAGAAGGGCTCGGGCGGATGGTGGGACTGGCACCCGTCCAAGACTGCACTGGAATACCTGTGGCGCTCTGGCGCTTTGACGGTTGTGGGACGTGAAGGGTTTCAAAAGCGTTATGACCTGACGGAACGGGTGATCGAGACGCATCTTTGCCCCGGTCGTACCCCGTGCGATGCCGAGGGCACGGTGAACTGGCTGTGCAATGCGGCGCTTGACCGGTTGGGGTTCGCCACATCGGGCGAAATCTCGGCGTTTTGGGACACGGTCACCTCAAGCGAGGCCAAGGCGTGGTGTGAGGCAGCGCTTGCACGCGGCGAGATTGAACCTGTCGAGATCGAAGGCGCGGACGGGCGTCCGCGCAAGGTTTTTGCCCGACCCGATGTCGTGGAGCAGGCGGCGCGGCTGGCGGTCGCTCCGGGGCGGATGCGGGTGCTCAGCCCGTTCGACCCGGCCCTGCGCGACCGCAAACGGGCAGAGCGGTTGTTCGGCTTTCACTATCGGATCGAAGTGTTCGTGCCGGAACCCAAGCGGGTTTATGGCTATTATGTCTTTCCGCTGCTCGAAGGTGATCGCCTGGTCGGGCGGATCGACATGAAAGCGCATCGGGACTGTGGCGAATTGCGCGTTCGCGCCCTGTGGCCCGAGCGACGCGCCCGGTGGTCAGCGGCCCGTACCCGGAGGTTGGAGGCGGAACTGGACCGCGTTCGCAAACTGGCCGGTGTCGAGCGAGTGGTCTTTGCGGATGGGTGGCTACGGGAGCCACTGTAAACACCGACGGCTCAGGTCAGAAATCCGCGCTCTTTCACCAGCTCCCTTAGCTCTGTCAGCGACACATCGAGCGATTGTCCCGACGTGTCCAGACGTGCGAGCGCCTTGCCATAAAGGGCCTCGCGGCTGGTGAGGATCGACTTGAGTTGCTCCATCGCTTCGGGATTGCCCGCCATCGGCCGTTCGTCGCCCTGGGCGCGGACGCGTTCCATGTGTTCGACGGGTGAGGCGCGGAGCCAGATGGTGTGGAAATGGTTGAGCAGGGTGTTGTACGTTTCCGGTTCGGCAACGATGCCACCGGCGACGGCCAGAATCATGGCGTCGTGGGTGGCGATGACGCGGTCCACGGCCTGCGCTTCGAGCTTGCGGTAACCCTCTTGCCCGTAAAGCGCCATGACTTCGCCAACTGGCATGCCCGCCTGCTCTTCGATCCGTTCATTCAACTCGACAAATGGCAGGTTCAGCGCCTCGCCGAGCATGGCGCCGAGGGTCGATTTTCCGGCGCCGCGGAGGCCGACGAGGCATATTCTGTTGGCTCTGAGCAGTTCGGCGGGAACCGGGGTCAGGGTATTGAGGACCTGCTGCTGCACGTCAGCGTTGGCGGCGCGAAACAGGTCGGCCACGCGCAGGGCGTCCGAATTCCACGGGTCGTCCTCGCCCACCAGCCATTCGATCCGGTGATCGAGTGCACTGGCGACGCGTTGCAGAAGGCCGATCGATATATTGCCTTCGCCGGCTTCCAATTGCGCAAGATATCGTGGTGACACACCCGAAATTTCGGACAGGACACGGCGCGGTATTCCACGGGTTTCGCGTGCCTTGCGGACCCGTTCGCCGACGCGGGCAATCAGCGCATCAACCGACGTTTCGACCAGATCAACGCCGCTTTGCGATGTGGTTTCGCCCCTGAAGTTGGTGATCTCGGTCATGCCGCCTGCGTGGTCTTTTGTGTGAAATAATGCACAAATTACGATGCCACGGCGTCATGGGCAATCAAAAAGGCCGAAATGTACCGGTTTCCAGACCCCTGTTGTACGATTAGTACGTCTCGACGTGGTATCGTCCTTCGTCACGCATCCGGTCACGCAGATCGGCCCATTCCAGTCCCAGACCGCGCGCGATATCCTTGAGCGCCTCTTCGACCCCCTGCTCCATCGCCTTGAGGCCGCAGATGTAGATGTGACCGTTCGGGTTCTTCAGCAATTCGCCAACTTTATCGGCCTCGTCCCGCAGCTTGTCCTGCACATAATGTTTCGGCTCTCCCTCTTGCCGGGAAAAGGCAAAGTGTTTGGACATGAAGCTTTCCGGCACCTTCTTGAGTGGACCGAAATAGGGCAGCTCCTGCGGGCGGCGGGCGCCGAAGACCAGCATCAGAGAGTCCTTGAGCGACGGATATTCGCGCTGGCGGCGCATGGTGAAGGCGCGGAACGGGGCCGAGCCGGTGCCGGTGCAGATCATCAACAGATGCGCGTTCGGGTCAGACGGCAGCAGAAAGGTCGAGCCGAACGGGCCGGTCACGTTGACCGTATCGCCGGGCTTGAGATCGCAGACATAGTTCGAGCACAGGCCCTGTTCCTCGCGCTTGACGGTGAGCGACAGGTTGTTGAAGTTCGGCCGCTCGCCATCGCGGGGGCTGGACACGGAATAGAGGCGCGGCAGATGAGCGTTACCGTTGTCATCCGTGCCCGGCGGGATGATCCCGATGCTTTGCCCTTCGAGCACCGGAAAGGGCAGCGAGCCGAAATCGAGGATGATGTGGCGGACGTCGTTGTCGCTGTCTTCGGCCGTCAGGCGGAAGTTGCCGGTGACCCTGGCCTGCGCGGGCTTGCCAAGGCCGTACATGTTGATCGTGGGTTTTGAGGCCGACTGCGGCGCCTTGGCCTTGCCCCCTGCGCCTTTGTGCGCCTCGGCCAGCAGGGCGGCGATCGAGTCGTCCAGCGCTTCAAGCCCTTCGTCGCCCGTCATCTCTTCCTGCTCGGGCAGGTCCATCCAGCCGTATTGGTCCTGCAGCGAATAGGGCTGGGCCACCACGCGCCAGTTGTCGATGGAACCGGTGGGGCAAACGGGAATGCAATCCATGCAGAATTTGCATTTGTCGGCATCCACCACCACGTTCATGTCGTCATGTTCGATGGCCTGTTCGGGGCAGGTCATCTCGCATGTGTAGCAACGGATACAGATTTCAGGGTCGATCAGGTGCTGCTTGAGCGGCTGGTTCATGAACTCTCGCGTCTCTTGGTCAGGATGACGTCGGGCAGAACCAGCGTGTCGATCAGGGCTGCGCACAGCCCGACACAATCGGAACAGCCGACACAGGGGCCTTGCAGCGCGGATACCTGACCAGCGAGAGCCTTGAGATTGGGTGTCTCAGCCTTGGTGCGGTCGATCTGCATTGCGGGTCTCCCCTTCTGAACAAGCCAGGTCCCAAAAAACGGAAAAATGGTGAGTCCGTCAATCCGGTTTTCGTCACATTTTGTTACCGTTAGCGGCACCTGGCCCGGGTTTCTTGTGTTACGCCATGTGCAGTTTCACATATTCGAAGTCGCCGGGGCGATTGTCGATGCCCACCTTGGGCGGCGCGATCCAGCGGGCGTATTGGCCCGGCTCGTAACAGGGTTTCATCAGCGACTGGATGAAATCGCCGTCGGCATGAGTAGGCAGCCAGTCGGGCAGGCCCTTGTCATATTCTGCGCCGCTGACGACCTTGCCGGAGGGATCGAACAGCTTGTCGGCAAAGACGCCGATCTTGCGGTTGAACGCCTCGTGCGGGAGCTTGAGTTCGAAGTCGATGCCGGACTTTTCGATGATCTTGTTCCAGCGCCCGACGCCGCCTGCGGCATCCTTGGTGTAGTCGTCGCGCAGGCGCATGTTGATCGCGGTCAGCGCGGGCACTTGTTTCTGGACCGCCTTGCCGTCCTCAAGATCCCAGACGGTATAGGTGTCGGCCTGAAGCTGGTGGTCGTCGGTCAGGCGGTTTTCCATGTAACGCCCCTTGATGCCCGCGTTGAAGGCATTGGCGGCATTGGTCGACACCTCTTGCCCGAACAGGTCGAGCGACAGGGTGTAATGCAGGTTCAGCTTTTTCTGAATAGTCGGCAGGTCGATCACGCCCAGCGCGCGGATCTTGCCCACGTCATAGGGATCGTCGATGCCGTTTTCCTTCATCACCTCGCAGGTTTTCTGGATGATCCGGCCAACGCCGGTTTCACCCACGAACATGTGGTGTGCCTCTTCGGTCAGCATGAAGCGGCAGGTGCGGCTGAGCGGGTCGAAACCGGATTGCGCCAGCGATTCAAGCTGCATCTTGCCGTCCCGGTCGGTGAAATAGGTGAACATGAAGAAGCTGAGCCAATCGGGCGTTTCCTCGTTGAACGCGCCCAGCATGCGGGGGGCTTCTTCGGAACCCGACTGGCGGCGCAGCAGGTCGTCGGCCTCTTCCCGGCCATCGCGGCCGAAATACTTGTGCAGCAGATAGACCATCGCCCAGAGGTGGCGGCCCTCTTCGACGTTGACCTGAAACAGGTTGCGCATGTCGTAAAGCGAGGGCGCGGTCAGCGCCAGCAGGCGCTGTTGTTCGACCGAGGCCGGTTCGGTGTCGCCCTGGATCACGATCAGGCGCTTGAGCAGGTTGCGGTATTCGCCCGGCACCTCTTGCCAGGCGGGTTGGCCCGCGTGCTCGCCGCAGGGGATCATCCGTTCCTCGACCTGCGGCGCCAGGAGCACGCCCCAGCGGTATTCGGGCATCTTGACGTAGTCGAACTTGGCCCAGCCCTTGGGATCGACGCTGACGGCGGTGCGCAGGTAGACCAGCGATTCCTGAAAGTCCCGCGGGATCAGCTTGTTCCACCAGTCGATATAGCCGGGGTGCCACTTTTCCAGCGCCTTGAGCACCTTCTTGTCCTGGCTCAGGCCCACGTTGTTGGGGATCTGGGTGTCGTAACTTACGTTGATCAGGTCAAGCATGTCTTTCCTCCGCCAAGGGCCCGGGCCCCTTATACACGTTCCATGTTGTATTCGCCGCGCAGGCCGGTGCCGTAACGCTGCAATGCGCCTTCGGGACCGACCGCGTTGGGGCGCTGGAAGATCCAGTTCTGCCATGCGGTAAGGCGGCCGAAGATGCGGGTTTCCATCGTTTCGGGACCGGCAAAGCGCAGGTTCGCCTCCATCCCGGTCATCGCGTCGGGCGAGAAGCTGGCGCGTTCTTCCATGAAGATGCGAACCTCGTCCTCCCAGTCGATATCGTCGTAGGCATAGGTGACAAGGCCCTGTTCCTCGGCCTCCTGCGCCTCGAACGGTTCGCCGATGTGGTCCTTCAGCTTGTCCACGGCGTCGGGATCGCCCCAGAAGCGGGTGGCGAGGCGCGACAGGTTGTTGCCCATCGGATAGGTGCCGAAGTTGCTGGCGCTGAGCGTGATGGCGGCCAGCGGGCGGTTGTCGCCCTCAAACTCGTCCAGCATCATGTAGGAACGGTCGACGGCCCAGAGCAATTCGGCCAGCACCCCGGCGAAACAGGAACCGTGTTCGACGATGGCGACAAGGCTGCGCGAGGTCATGTCGACGCGTTTCAGCACGCGTTTCCAGTATTTCAGGATCTCGTTGGCCAGCCAGTGACCGGCGTTGTCCAGAAGCAGCTGTTCATGGGCCAGTACGCGGGCCGGGTCGCCCTGGGTCTGGAACACGACGAGACCGAGTTCGCGCTCGTTCAGGCGCAGGTGCAGGATGGCGTCGTCCAGCTCGCGGGCGAGGCGCAGCATCCAGGTGTCCGCGCCCTGGGCCTGGACCGCGCCCATGTCGGCGGGCGCGTCCTCTTGCGGGCCGTTGATGGTGATGGTTGCGCGGCCCGCGGCGCGATCGATTGTGACCTCGACGGTGGAATAGGTGACCGAACCGTCGTCGCCGAAAGTGCGGTTGAGCGGCGTGAGTGCGATGCCCTTGTCCGCCGGCGCTTTGGTCGAGACGGCGGCAAACTCGCGGGCGCGGTCCTGCACCACCTCGTCGAATTTCGAGTTGGGGGCGATCTCGTCGACCAGTTTCCAGTCGACGGCGCGCTGGCCGCGCACGCCCTCTTCGACCGAGCAGAAGACATCGGCCAGATCCCGGCGCACCTTGCGCTTGTCGGTCACGCGGGTCAGGCCGCCTGTTCCGGGCAGAACCGCCAGCAGCGGCACCTCGGGCAATGCCACGGACGAGGTGCTGTCATTGGTCAGCATGATGTAGTTGCAGGCCAGCGCCAGCTCATATCCGCCCCCGGCGCAGGAGCCTTTGACGGCGGCGATGTATTTCTGGCCCGAGTCCTCTTCCGCCGCCTCGAAAGTGTTGCGGGTTTCGTTGGTGAATTTACAGAAGTTGACCTTGTGCGCGTGGCTGGCACCGCCCAGCATCCGGATGTTGGCCCCGGCGCAGAACACGCGGTCCTTGCCGGACTGCATCACCACGACCTTGACTTCGGGATGCTCGAACCGCATCCGCTGCACCACATCGGCCAGTTCGATGTCGACGCCAAGGTCATAGGAATTCAGCTTGAGCTCGTAACCCGGAAACAGCCCGCCCTGCTCATCCACATCCATGAAGAGGTTGGCGATCTCGCCATCATACTCGACCCGCCAGTGGCGGTATTTCGAGGGGTCGGTCTGAAAGTCGATGCGTTGGGTCATTTCAGGCTCCTCAAAGGGACATTTCGGTGCAGTTTATTGCGCAGCTCGGGGTTCAGCAAGTAGCAATAGGCAAAATAATGCATATTTTCACGCCATATTTTTCAAAGTATTAGAATCATTAGGCAAAAATGCGTCTTTTTCAGTCATAAAGTTATGCATTATTTTGCACATCCCGAAAATCCGGCCGAATCCGGTCCAATCTCTGGTCCAGTTCACTGGAATCAACGCCGAGAATGACGCCACGGTCCCTGCAACTTTTCAGGTGCTCGCGCGCCAGCTTGACAAGGCGGGCAGCGGCTTGCGGGCGCTGCATCCGGTGTTTCAGGCAGGCGTTTGCAAACTGGATGCAGGCCTGAACGAAATGCCGTTCGACCGAGTTGGGCGGCAGGCTCAGCCAAACCGGCTCCCACACTTCATGGGCTTCCCAGAAACATCCCTGCTCCAGCAGCTCCCACCCGGCGCGCCATGCTTCCGACGCAGCGATGTCATTGACGGTCATATCCGGGGTGACGGTGTCGCGGATTACCGCGAAGGCGTCCGAGGCAGGCCGCGCGGTCAGACCCGGGATGTAAGGCGCCATGTCGCGGGCGACGGTCATGATCAGGCCGTGATGATTTCTGCGGCTTCGATACGCAGAAGGCGGGTGCAGTATTCTGCCACCGCCTCCATCGTCTGTTCGGACGCTTCGCTGTGCGGCGCATGACGGCAATCGAGGATCACCGTGTCGACGGGGCAATATGTTCGGGCCTCGATCTCGTCGATCTGCGCCAGAGTGCCGTATTGGTCGTCCCGGCCCTGAATGGCCAGGATGGGCACGCGGATATAGTCGATGACCTCTGCCACGTTCCAGCCTGTAAAATCGGGATCGAGCCAGACATCGCACCAGCCGCGAAACGCCCCTTCGGGATCGCGATGGTATCTGGCCATCCGGTCGCGCAGGTCGGTTGTTTGAAACGCCTCGCGCGCGCGGGCAATCTCGGCCAGACCCATCGGTTCGGTAAAGAAATGCGGCGCTTCGAGGATCAGGCCGCGCACGCGGAAATCCTCGACGCTGCCGGCATAGATCGCGGCGATGGTGCCGCCGTCGGAATGACCAAACAGGATACAGTGCTGAATGCCCGCCTGATCGAGGATGTGCGGCAGGACATTCACCGCCTCGTCCGTCATGAAATGGATCGGGCGCGGCAGGCTGATCGGATCGGACTGACCGTATCCCTGCCGGGAATAGACCAGCACACCAAGGCCGGTACGATCTGCCAGAGCCTGCGGGAAATCCCGCCACAGCGCGACGCATCCCAACCCTTCGTGCAGCAGGAGGATGGTTGGTGTCTGATCCGGTGGCGGGCCGTAACAGGCATATTCAAGCGCAACACCATTGACGGTCAGCGGCTGCGAAGGCGTTTGCGCCCAGTCGAACATCACCCGTCCTCCCGCAGTTTGAAGCGCTGAATTTTGCCGGTGGCGGTCTTGGGCAGGTCATCAACGAAATCGATCCAGCGGGGGTATTTCCACTTGCCGACCTTGTCCTTGACGAAGGTGCGCAACTCGTCGGCCAGCCCGTTCGAACCATCCTGTTTCAGCACGATATAAGCCTTGGGTTTTTCCAGCCCGTCAGAATCGCGGGCCGCAACAACCGCGGCTTCCAGCACGGCGGGGTGCGAGATCAGGGCCTGTTCGACCTCGAAGGGCGAAACCCAGATGCCCGAAACCTTGAACATGTCATCGGTGCGCCCGCAATACACATATCGCCCTTCGGAGGTCAGTTCGTATTTGTCGCCGGTGCGGGTCCATTCGCCTTCGAACGTGGCGCGGCTTTTGTCGCGCTTGTTCCAGTAGCCATCGGCGGCGGACGCGCCGCGCACCAGCAGTTCGCCCAGACCGCCGACGCCGACATCGGCGCCGTCCTCGTCGACCAGCCGCACTTCGTAACCCGGAACGGGGCGGCCCGAGGTGCCGTATTCGACATCGCCGGGCGCGTTCGACAGGAAGATGTGCAGCATTTCGGTGGAACCGACGCCATCAAGGATATCGACGCCCCAGAGCCGTTTCCAGCCGCGCCCGATCTCTTCGGGAAGCGCCTCGCCCGCCGAGATGCAGCGGCGCAGTTGCACATCCGGGGCGCCCTGTTTTTCCAAAAGCGCCACGGTCGCGGCGTAAAGGGTCGGGACACCGCAAAAGATGGTGGGCTTTTCGGTGGCGATGATCCCGACCACCCCTTCGGGGGTCGGGCGACCGTTGAACAGGATGGTTTCGGCGCCCACCGACATCGGAAAGGTCATTCCGTTGCCAAGGCCATAGGCAAAGAACAGTTTGGCGGCGGAAAAAATAACGTCATCCGGTTCGATCTGCAGCACCTGCGCACCATAGGTGTCGGCGGTGGCCCTGAGGCTGCCGTGCACATGGCGCACCCCCTTGGGCTGGCCGGTGGAGCCGGAGGAGTAGAGCCAGAATGCGGTGTCGTCGTCCGAGGCCTCGACAGTTTCGGCGGGCGACGCGCCCTGCATGAAGGTATCGAAGCTTTGCGTGCCGTCCGGGGCGGTGCCGATCACCACGATATGGGTCAGGTGGGGCGAAGCCTGGGCGGCGGGCTGCACCACGGGCCACAGCTCCTGCGACACGAACAGGCAGGTGGCGCGGCTGTCGTTGAGGATCACGTCATAAACCGGGGCAGCCAGCAGGGTATTGAGCGGAACAGGAACAACGCCGGCTTTGAGGCAGCCCCAGAAGATCGGCGGAAATTCGATCTGATCCAGCACCAGCATGGCGGCGCGGGCCTCGCGCGGGATGCCGGCGCGGGACAGGGCGCCAGCCACGCGGGCCGAGGCATCGGCCAACTCTCCATAGGTCATGGTGCGCTTTTGCCCGGCGGCCTCGCGAAAGGCAGGGCGGGATCCGTTGCCCTCGCTGACATGCCGGTCCACAAAGTACTGCGCGGCGTTTCCGCTCATGGTCGCTCCTCCCAGTGATGTCCCCGGGGAATGCACGCGGGCGGCCCTGACGACCTGTCCACGCGCACCCTCTCCCCTCGGGTGGCAATAATGCACTTTAAACTCATTTATGCAAGATAGTGCCTATCTGAATTTTCCCTTCATGCATTTTATTGCACATAAATTGTCGCCGGATCGGCCGTTTCGTACAGCCTCTCGACCAGCACGGCGCGGCGGGCAAGCAGTTTGGCGAAGTTCAGGTTGCCCTTGGCCGTGACCTCGCCATCCGCCATCGAGGGCGGTTCGGACAGGATCAGGGCGCGGGTGATGCGGGCGGAGGAGCCTTTGTCGCCGTTGGCCTTGCCGAGCCGTGCCGAGATGTCCGCGGCCTTGTCTCCGGGCAGGAATGCGCCCTCGTGCGCCTTCAGGCCCTTGGACAGCACTGGTGTCGGAAGGATCATCAGGCCGACCTCTTCGCGGTCCGGTCCGGTCACGATGACATCGGCGGCCAGCGGCGCGAGCGCGGCAAGCAGTTCGAGGCGCAGCGCGGCGGCGCGCACCCAGATGCCCGAGGCGAGTTTGAAATCCTCGGAGATACGGGCAGCGAAGCGCAGGCCACGATTCATGTCGGCCGCATCCACCAGCGTCATGGCGTCGCCACTGCAAAAGAAGCCGTCTGTGTCGAACGCCTCGGCGGTCTTGACGGGGTCGTTGTGATAGCCGGGGAAGATGTTGGGGCCTTTGACGCGGACCTCGTACCGCCCGTCCTGTTCGGGGACGAGCTTGACCGTGACGCCCGGCAGCGGCACCCCGACGATGCCCGGCAGATTGGCCGGGACATGCTGGAAGATGCAGGCGGGCGCCGTTTCGGTCATGCCCCAGCAGGTGGTGATCAGGGGCGGTTCCTTTCGCACCTCGAGCGCCATGTCAGTCAGATCCTGCCAGACATCGGGTGCCAGCGACGCGCCCGCATAGAACAGCATGTCGAGATCGGCGAAGAAGTTGCGTTTCAGCGCCTCATCCTGCCGCATCTCGTTGCGGAGCTGGGCAAAGCCCACTGGCACGTTATAGGCGATGGTACCGTTCATCAGGCGGTTGTTCTCGAAAGTCTTGCCGATCAGCGCCGGAGCGGGCTTGCCGCCGTCGATATAAAGCGCACCGCCGAAAGCCAGCATCTGGTTGAAGTTGTTCGAGCCGCCAAAGACATGGTTCCAGGGCAGCCAGTCCACCAGGCGCGGTGGGCGTTCTGAGAGGAACGGCAGGGCCTGCGTGTATTGCGCCTGATTGGCGCACATCATGCCCTGGGTCGTCAGAACGCCCTTGGGATTCGACGTGGACCCGGACGTCATCAGGATCTTGGCCACCGTATCCGGGCCGACCCGCGCGGCGGCGGCGTCGATATCGGCACTGGCGGCTGCAAGGTCGGAGAGCAGGGACATCCCCTGCCCTGCGTTGCGTGAAACTGCAATCTGGCGTCCGCCCATGCCCTCCATGCCAAGGGCTGCGGCGAAGGTTTCGCCATCCTCGGCATAGATCATCGACGGGCGGATCAGGTCGAGGATGTGGTGCAGTTGTTTGAGCGCGCCGGGAATCAGGGAATATTGCTCGGCCACCGGCACCGTGGGAATCCCGACATATTGCGCGGCAAGGCTGAGCAGACCGTGGTCGATGCTGTTGCCCGAGAGGATGAGGATGGGCGTATCCGGCCCAAGGCCGCGCGACAGCAGACCGGCGGCAAGGGCGCGCACCCGGTCCAGCGCCTCGGCATAGCGCAGTTCGCGCCAGCCCGGTCCGCTGCGTTCGGCCAGAAACACCGCCTCGGGACAGGCGGCGGCCCAGCGGTGCAGCCAGTCGGTCGTCTTGCGGGCGGGTTCGGGCAGCTCATGGGCCGAGCGCAGGAGGATCGCGCCATCGCCCCTGTCCTCGCGGATAACGTCATGTGCAACATACTGTGCCATCGCCCTCTCCTACACCGCCGCGTTCCGGCTGGGCCGGTGCGCGACAGGTCAGACCGGGTTGAACGTTCTCAGCCCGGCAATAGAAACAACGTGATCACCGGGAAGGCGACAAGGATGATTACCCGGATGATGTCGGAGGCCACGAAGAACAGAACCGCCTTGTAGGTGTCGATCATGCGCGTTGTCTGATCCATGGCGTTGATGATGAACAGGTTCATGCCCACCGGCGGTGTGATCAGGCCGACCTCGACCACGATCAGCACGAGGATGCCGAACCAGATGGCGACCTGTTCCGCCTCAAGCCGGTTGGCCATGCCACGGGTGACGCGAATGCCCAGCTCTTTCATCTGTTCGCGTGTCAGTTCGGTGCCGGTGGCGATGGCATCCTGAATCGAGGCAAGCATCTCGATACCCATGCCGTCGGGCACGCCGACATTCAGCACTTCCATCGCGGCCTGGGCCTGCATCGCCGCCAGCGAGACGAAATTGAAATCCATCGCCGAGATCACCGGGAAAAAGATCGGGATCGTCAGCAGGATCATCGACAGGCTGTCCATGAGGCAACCGAAAACGAGGTAGAAACACAGGATAAGCGCCAGGACGACCCAGGGCGAAAAACCCTGACTGACCACGTAATTCGACAGTTCCTGCGGTACCTGCGTGAGGGCGAGGAAACCGTTGTAGAAGCCCGCACCCAACACGATGAAAAAGATCATCGCGGTCGAGCGGGCCGTCACCAGAAAACTGTCCGCCAGAGTCGCAAGCGTCAGGCCGCCGTTGAAAAAGGCGATGACGCCGGTGCCGAATGCGCCAACTGCCGCGCCCTCGGTCGGGGTGAACCAGCCCAGATAGATGCCACCCACCACAAGCCCAAAGACCAGCAGGACCGGCCAGACCTGGATCAGCGCCGCAAAGCGTTCGGCATAGGGAACCGGCGGGCGGGTGCCCGCGCTTTCGGGATAGAGGCGGACGTAGACCGAGATGGCGATGACATAGCCCACAGCCGCAAGAATACCGGGAATGAAGGCGGCAAGGAAAAGCTTGGCGATGTTCTGTTCGGTCAGGATGGCATAGATCACCAGCACCACGGAGGGCGGGATCAGGATGCCCAGCGTACCGCCGGCGGCCAAAGTCGCGGTGGAAAACCCGCCGGCGTAACCGTATTGCTTGAGTTCGGGCAGAGCGACGCGGCCCATGGTGGCGGCCGTTGCCAGCGACGAGCCGCAGATCGCACCGAACCCGGCGCAGGCCCCGATCGCGGCCATGGCAACGCCGCCCTTTTTGTGACCCAGCCAGCCTTCGGCTGCCTTGAACAACGCGTTGGACATGCCGCCCAGCGTTGCAAAATGCCCCATCAGCAGGAACATGGGCACGATGGTCAGCGAATAGCTGGAAAAGGTCGTGTAGGTCTCGTTCTTGAGCCGGGCAAAGGCCACCTGTGTACCGTCGGTCACGAGAACCAGGCCGACAAACCCCACAAGAAACATCGCCAGCCCGATGGGCACGCGCAGAAAGATCAGCACCATCAGGGCGGGGAAGGAGGCAATTCCGATTTCCAGAGCAGTCAATGCAGTGCCTCCACCCCATCCCGGATCAGGATGCGGCCGGTAAAGAATTCATAGGTACGAACGCCGGCCATGTAGACGCCGACCGCCGCCGCCGCCAGCGCCGCGGCGAAACTGAGCGCATAGGCCCACCAGATCGGGAACTGCAGCAGGAAGGTTGTTTCGTGATACTCTTTCTTGCTGATCATACCGTCGAACAGTTTCCACGCGATCAGGATCAGAACGGCGGCAAAAATGATCTCGGTCACCATGCGCAGGAAGCGGTTGAAGCCGTTGGAGAAGACGTTGGTGAGAATATCGACCGAAGCATGTCCCGAGGTGATCTGGCACAGGGGCAGAAAGCAGAAAATGGCAAAGGCGACGCCTGCCTCGACCAGTTCGAAATCGCCGTTGACCGGGCCGACGCCCATGCCGATGGCCCAGTCGGACAATCCGGGCGCGAGGCTTTGCATCATGTCGCCGTGGAAAAACCCGTTCAGCAAGCGGCCCAGAATGGACACGCAGGTCAGCAGGATCAGGAGGCTCAGGACGATCCCGCCGATGATGGCCAGCGTTCTGGCCAACCCCTTCATCAGTCTATGCATTGGACCTCGATCTTTTGCGGGGGCCATTGGATCGCGGCGCCGGGGCGCCGCGACCGGTTGCGATGGGCCGGATCAGTTGGAATAGTCCGGCGTGTATTTGTCGATCAGCATCTGCGCTTCGTCGAGCAGGGCCTGACCGTCCTTGCCTTTGGAGGCCATGTCGGCGATCCATTCGTCATAGATCGGCTGCGCCAGGGCGCGCCATTCCTCGACACCGGCCTGGTCGATGGTGATGATGTTGTTGCCCAGGTCCTCAGCGACAAGTCGAGCGGGGCCATCGGCATCAGCCTGCGTGCCACCCGCGAAGACCGAGAATTCGAGACCCGAATTGTCGTCGATCACCTTTTTCAGATCATCCGGCAGGCTGTCATATTTGGCCTTGTTCATCGCCAGAACGAAGGTCAGCGTATACAATGCGCGGCCCTCGAATTCGGTGTGGTTCTCGACCAGTTCCGGCACCTTCAGGGCGGTGGTGACTTCCCATGGGATGGTGGTGCCGTCGATCACGCCTTTGCTGAGCCCCTCGGGCACGGCGGGCACCGGCATGCCGACCGGGGTCGCGCCGAGCTTGGTCAAAAGCGAGTTGACCGAGCGCGAGCCGCCGCGGATCTTCATGCCTTGCAGGTCTTCGGGGCTTTCCACCGGTTCGGAGGTGTGGATCATGCCCGGACCATGCACCCAGGTGGCGAGGATGTGGACATCCTTGAACTCGTCATCCTTCATGTGTTTTTCGAACATTTCCCAATAGGCGCGCGACACGGCGCGTGCATTGGTCATCATGAAGGGCAGTTCGAATACTTCGGTCGAGGGGAAACGGCCCGGCGTATAGCCGACCACGGTCCACACCACATCCGCCACACCGTCGATCGCCTGATCCATCAGTTCCGGCGGCTTGCCGCCCAGCTGCATCGAGGGATAGCGTTCCACCTTGATGCGGCCACCCGAATCCTCTTCGACACTGTCGGCCCAGACATCCAGAACCAGTTTCGGCACGTTGGCCTGCGCCGGCAGGAACTGGTGCAGTTTCAGCGTCACTTCCTGGGCCAGCGCGGTAGAGGCGCTGAAGCCCGTGGCCAGCGCCGCAACGGCCGCGCCGCCGATGACGCCCAAAAGCGTTCTCCGATAGGTCATGTTATCCTCCCTTTGACCCCTCTTTTTAGCAATATAATGCCCATATCTTTGCATAATGCAATATATTGCTCACTCTCTGTTCAGGCGAACACCACGCCCTCGAGGCCGGTACTGCCGTACAGCCATTCGACCGCATCGTACCACTGGTCGGGGGATCTGGCGCTCATGATCGTGTTTCGCAGCGCCGCGTGTGCCCCGGCGGGGTGATAAATGTGTTCTCCGATTTCCCGAGACTGCAACTGAACGCGGGCTGTACGCAAGCGTCGTCTGTCCTGATAGGTGTTTAATATCCCCTCCACTTCGCCCCCCGCCTCGAAAAGCGCGGACAGGCAAACGGCATCCTCCATCGCCATACAGGCGCCCTGGGCGAAGTATTGCAGCATCGGATGCGCGGCGTCGCCGAGCAGGGCAACGCGCCCGTCGGCCCATTCCATGACCGGGTCGCGGTCGCACAGCACCCACAGTTTCCAGTCCCGTCCCTTGTCGATCACCTGTTGCGCCCTGGGGCTGACATGTTCGAATCCCCGGCGCACCTCGTCATGGGCGACCGGTTTGCCCGCGACCGGTTCCGGCGCGTCGTTGTGATAGGTCACCACGAGGTTGAAGCTTTTCCAGCCCGACAGCGGATAGTGCACGATATGGCACTTGGGACCGGCCCACAGCGTCGCGGCGTTCCAGCGCAGATCCTCGGGCATGTCCTCGACCGGGATCACCGACCGATAGGTGGTGTGCCCGGACACGCGCGGCGGCCCGTCGTCGCGCATCTGCGCGCGCACTTTTGACCAAAGACCATCGGCGCCGATCAGCGCCTTGCCTGCGGCGCGGGTTCCGTCATGAAGGATCGCGGTAACCGAAGTACCGTCCTGTTCGTATCCCTGAACCGCGCTGTTGGTGCGCAATTCGACCAGCGGGTGATCCTGACAGGCCCTGAGGAACACGCCGTGCAATTCACCACGATGCACGACCGCATAAGGGTTGCCCATGCGCGTGCGAAAGGCGTCATCCAGCGGGATGCGAGTGATCTCGTCGCCGGTCAGGGCATCCATCAGCCGCAGGTTGTCGATATAGACCGCCATCGCCCGCGCCGCGTCACCGACGCCCAGATAGTCAAAGGCATGGAAGGCGTTCGGACCCAGCTGGATTCCCGCCCCGATTTCGCCGAACTGACCGGCTTTTTCCAGCACCAGAACCCGCTGCCCCCGCTGGGCGAGGCCAATGGCGGCCGCCAGCCCCCCGATCCCGCCGCCCGCGATGACGATCCGGTCTGACATGGGTCATTCGGCCTCGGTCAGGTTCAATTCGATCGGGTCGAGCCCGTCAATGCTGCCGGTGATCAGGTCGCCGGCGATCACCGGCCCCACGCCCGCCGGCGTGCCGGTCATGATCAGGTCGCCGGGGCGCAGATGATAAAAGCCAGACAGATGGCTGACGATTTCGTCGATCTTCCAGATCAGCTCGGACAGCGTGGCATCCTGACGGGATTCGCCATTCACCTGAAGATGGATGCGTTTGCCGTCATCCGGCGACCAGTCGCCCGCCTTGGTCAGCGGCGCAAAAACGGCGGCGTTTTCCACATCCTTGCCCAGATCCCAGGGGCGCTGTTTGTTGCGTTCGCGGATTTGCAGGTCGCGCCGGGTCATGTCGAGGGCGCAGCCATAGGCATAGACGGCCGCCCAGGCCTCGTCCCGGCTGGCGCGGAACACCGGCCTGCCAATGGCAAATGCAAGTTCCATTTCATAGTGATAGTTCTCGGTCCCCGGCGGATAGGGCACCGACGCGCCTGTCAGGATGGCGTTGGGGGCGGATTTGGTGAAGTAGAACGGCGCTTCGCGATCCACTTCGTTGCCCATCTCGGCCGCGTGCGCGGCATAGTTGCGGCCCACGCAGAAAATCCGCCCGATAGGGTAGGTCGCGGATTCGCCCCTGACCGGGATGCCCGGAACAGGGGGAAGGGTGAACAGGCTGTCGCTCATCTCGGGCGCTCCTCGTAATAGCCAAGCTTGTCCTGCAGGGGACGGTCGTGAATGCGGATCAGGAAGGCCTCGGTCCCGGCCTTGTGGGCAATGTCGGCAAAGACCGGGGCGGTAAACGTGTCTTTCGGCCCCCAGAGGATGGTCTTGCCGTTGATGGTGGTTTCGCCCTCGCCGCCGATGACATGAAAGGCGCAGGAGGCGGAGCGGAAAGGCGGCGCGTGGCGTTCGCCCTTTTTCAGCATCATCGCGGTGAAACCCAGAGTTGGCAGCACGTCGTTGCCGGTTTCAGGGTTGATGTAGTCGAGTTCGGTGACGCCTTCGCCATAGATTGCCATCTGGCGCAAGGCCGCTTCGGTTTCGGACCAGGGATAGCGCATCATCGGGTAACGGCGGGCGGTCTGGCGCGGGCGTCGGGATGGTGCAAGACCCGCAGCGCGGTATTCGACCTGACTGGCATCGGGACGGTTGCGCTGTGCCTGCAATTCGCCCTCGATGGCGTATGAGCCTTCGAGATAGACGAAAAGCGGCAAGTCCAAAGCGTCGAGCCAGACGACGGGGCCGTCGCCGTCGTGACCGTGGTCGTGCCATTCCCCGCCCGGGGTCAGCACGAGATCACCCGCGTCCATCGGCAGCCGTTCGCCATCGACCACGGTATAACCACCAGTGCCTTCGACCACGATCCTGACGGCAGAGGGGGTGTGGCGGTGCGCTGGCGCCTGTTCTCCGGGCAACAGCAGCTGCAGGCCCAGATAGATGGTCGAGGTCGCCTGCATCGCACCGACGCCGCGGCCGGGATCGGACAGGACCAGCACCCGGCGCTCGGCCTTTTCGACCGGCGTCAGCTCTCCGGCGCGCAGCAGAAGGGGGCGAACCGTGTCGTAGTTCCAATAGCCCGGGCGGGTGACCGGCTGCGGTTCGCCATGCGGCAGGACGTTGCGCATCATCGGCCACAAGGGGGCGACGCCCGCGCGTTCCATGTCGTCTCGGTAATCCTGCGGCAGGTCTTCCAGCGTTCCCAGTTTCTGTGACAAGACACCCTCCCCCCATGCGCAGTGCACCGGGTTGTATCTTATGGGGCATTTGGTTTGAGGCAAGGTTGAGCCGTCAGGAAGGGCCGAGTCGCCGGTTGAATGGAATCACCGGGCTGCACGCGCCAGTTTCTGCCGACAACCGATGGTTGCAGTGGCGCGAATTCGCGCAGATTCGGTTTCGTCCGATTTCCTGTCCGCCGATTGGACGGATTCGGAGTATTGGTGGGACACGTCCCGCTTTGGAGGAAACACCCGGAACAAACGCAAACGTGATCAATGATTTTTCGCGCTGCAGCCTTGGCGGCAAGGATGCGCGCGCTAATTTCAACCTAAAGGTGGAGCCTTGCGGCTTTGTTTCCTGCCATGATGCGCGGTAGGGCAGGAACTGCGCCAGGTCCACCAAGAATTGGGGTAGCAAAACCCAGTCAGACCTTTTTCGGGACATGAAGGAACACGGCCACTCACGCAAGTGACGGCGCAGGAATGCTACAGGGCACACCCACCAGAGAACCCGCACCCAAGCTTCTCTGTGAAATGGGCGGTCTCATTTCAGGCCACGCATGCCTTGTTGCTAAAGGCCGGATGTCCGGTTTCGACCAGGACCTCCCGGCCTGTGGTCAGGTCAAGTAACCTGTCTCATCCTGGCCACCCCGCCGGGGATAGCCCCCCTTATTCCCGGCGGGACAATTCGGGGCTGCTGGAGATCGTTCGCGGACGTGTTCCCCGGTCACTCGTCTATGTCATGCAGTTCGTTGAGCAGATCCAGCAGGGTTTCGTAACGCTCGGGTCCCATCTGCGCACGAATGCGCTCGGCGGCGCGGATGCTGGTGCTGAGGTTCCGGCTGATGATCTGGCGACCGCCGTCGCGAATGCTGATGACCTGTTTTCGGCGGTCATGGGCGTCGGGGCGGCGTTCGATCAGTTCCTTTTCCTCGAGCTTTTGCAGAATGCGTGTGAGGCTGGGCAGCAGCAGGCAGGCCCGGTCGGCGATGCGTGTGGGGTCTTGCGGGCCCTCTTCCTGAAGCACCCGCAGCACGCGCCATTGCTGTTCCGTGATACCGACATCGGCCAGCATCGCCCGGATCGGCCCCATCACCCGTTCACGCGCGCGCAGCAGCGCGATGGGAAGGGATCTTGAGGTCAGTGGCAGGTCTTGGCTCATGAAAGAATCTTTGCTCAATTCCTGTTGGTTAGCAACCAGTGAGTGATTGCCGGGGCTGGTCAAATCACCACACTTGATTGACTTGTTAAGTATTTTTTGTGACTGTGGCAACCAGATTGGCACTAAGGTGCGGGCGAAAACCGGACCAGGCAGAGCGGAGTGGGCGATGAAGTGGCACGAATTCGGCGCATGGGGCCGCAAGGTGGCGGACTGGGCGCAGACCTATCATCTGAGTGTCGCGGATCGCCCGGTGCGCGCCCGGACGGAGCCGGGCGCGGTGTTGGACGCCCTGCCCGCGTCACCGCCGGAAAGCCCAGAACGGATCGAAGCGATCTTTGAAGACTTCGAAGAGATCGTGATGCCGGGCATCACCCATTGGCAGCACCCCCGGTTCTTTGCCTATTTCAACGCAAATGCCTCGGCCCCGTCGGTTCTGGCCGAGTTCCTGACCAGCGCCATCGCGCCGCAGTGCATGTTGTGGCAGACCTCACCCGCCGCAACCGAGATGGAAACGCGGATGATGGACTGGCTGCGGCAGGCGCTGGATCTGCCCGAGGGATTTGCCGGTGTCATTCAGGATTCCGCCTCCTCCGCGACGCTGGCGGCGGTGCTGACCATGCGTGAAAAGGCGCTTGCCTGGCAGGGCAACCGGCACGGGCTGTTCGGGCAGACGCCGCTGCGCGTCTATTGTTCGTCCGAGGTTCATACTTCGATCGACCGGGCGATCTGGGTTGCGGGGATCGGACAGGACAACCTGGTCCGCATTCCGATCAAGGGCGACTGGCGCGGGATGGACCCCGAGGCATTGGAGGCGTCGATACGGGCTGATCTTGCAGCCGGGCTGCACCCGGCAGGCGTGATCCTGTGCGTGGGCGGCACCGGCACCGGGGCGACGGACCCGGTGGACCGATGCCTGGAGATCGCAACGAAATACGGGCTTTATTCGCATGTCGATGCCGCCTGGGCGGGTTCGGCAATGATTTGTCCCGACTATCGCCACTATTGGATCGGCGTCGAAAAGGCCGACAGCATTGTGTTCAACCCGCACAAATGGCTGGGAGTGCAATTCGATTGTTGCGCGCATTTCCTGAAAAACCCCGACGATCTGGTGCAGACGCTGGCGATCAGCCCGGAATACCTCAAGACGCATGGACGGGACGGGATCATCAACTATTCCGAATGGTCGGTGCCATTGGGTCGCCGGTTCCGGGCACTGAAGCTGTGGTTCGTGATCCGCGCCTATGGGCTGGAGGGGCTGCGCCAGCGGCTGCGAAACCATATCGAATGGTCGCGCAAGCTGCATGACCAGCTGGCGGCGGAACCGGATTTCGAAATCGTGACACCGCCGATGTGGTCATTGTGGACCTTCCGCTTTGCGCCGGATGGTGCGGACGATCTGGACGATCTGAACCTGCGGCTGGTAAATGCGATCAACGATGATGGCCGCATCTATCTGACACAGACCCGAGTCGATGGCGATCTGGTGATCCGGTTTCAGGCGGGACAGTTCGAAACCACCGAGGACGACGTGAGGATGGCCTTTGAGGTGATCACCGAAATCGCGCGATCGCTGTCCCCTGATGGACTTGCGCCCGGAAAGGCGTAGCTTGTCCGCAAACCCCAGATACTGAGAGGCCCGCATGCCCGCACCAAAAAACAGTTTCAAACAGGCCCTATTGCGCGGCGATCGCCTGATCGGTTGCTGGATGAGCTTTGCCGAGGCCTCCACCGCCGAGATCATGGGCACAACCGGGTTCGACTGGCTGGTGATCGACGGCGAACACAGCCCCAACGATATCCGATCGATCCGCGATCAGCTGGTGGCGCTGGCGGCCAGCCCGTCGCATCCGGTGGTGCGGGTGCCCATCGGCGAGACCTGGATCATCAAGCAGGTGCTGGACGCGGGTGCGCAAACCGTTCTGGTGCCCATGGTGGAAAGCGCCGAGCAGGCCCGGGAACTGGTGCGCGCTTGTCACTATCCGCCAACAGGTACGCGCGGTGTGGGCGCCACGGCGACGCGGGCCACCATGTTCGGAACGATTGGCGAGTATATCCAGACCGCCGATGACGAGGTCTGTCTTTTGGTGCAGGTCGAGAACCGCGCGGGTATCGCCGCGCTGGATGACATCCTTGCGGTCGAGGGTATCGACGGCGTGTTCATCGGCCCGGCTGATCTGTCGACGGACATGGGCTTTCAGGGCAACAGCGCCGCGCCCGAAGTGCGCGCGGTCATCGAGGCCGCGATCACCCGGATCAAGGATGCGGGCAAAGCACCGGGCATCCTTGGCACCAGCGAAGAGGCGGCACAGGCCTATCTGGATATGGGCGCACAATTTCTGGCGGTGGGCATCGACGTGCTGGTTCTGGCCCAGAGCGCGCGCGCCTTGTCGGCCAAGTGGAAGGCGAAATAGGCCGGATCAGCCGCGCATCGCGGCGGCGGCCCTGGCATAGCCGCCCGAAGCCCCGTCGATGAAATGCATGTGGTCATCGCGCATGGCCGACGGCACGATGCAGGTCATCATCGCCTCGTCCTGGGCGTGCAGACCATAGCGGATCTTTCCCTGCGCCCGGGCCTCTTCCAGAAGCATCCCGATCGTGTCAAGCGATGCCTGATCGCAGTCGAGCGTCATTTTAAGCCCGTCGTCGAATTTGCGGAAATCGGTGTTCTGCGTGACCATGCGCCGATAATGGCCCGGATCGAACGAACCGAGATGCCGGCCAGACTTGAACAGAAGCCAGATCAACAGGTTTTGTCCCAGCACCAGTAATTTTCTGAACGCCAGATTGCTGCCGGCACGAGAAACATGGGCATCAATGCTCAGCCCCGGCGGGGGCCAGCGGAGCGGCGGACCGGAGGCGGCAACCGGGTGGCCGCCACGCTCCAGCCCGGCCACGGCCTGAACCACCCGCCGCGCCAGGTCGGCAAAGTCACGATCCGACGCGCGGGCGATTGGCTGAATGACGATGGACACGATCTGTCCATGTTTTGCCCGGCTGTTGGCCCAACGGCAGGACAAACCGGTCAGGTCCGGTTGTGCGCCCGGAGCAGCGGGCGGGATTTCATAGGCGCCGGATTTCATCCGCGACTCGGCCCAGCTGACCCCTCCGCCTGAAAACATGGCGTAATCGACGCCGTCCGATGCTGCGTGTCGCGCAACGCGAACATCGCTGCCCATGGCGCGGATGTCGCTCAGCGGCACCAGGGCGGCGCGAAGCGAGATCGAGAATTCCTCCTTGGCCCAACACCGAAGGTTTGCCAGCACCTGATGCGCGCGGGCAGCCAGTGAGCCCGGAACCGCAAAGGCCGCGCCGTCACCCCCGAAGACAAAGGGAAACGGCTGTTCGGACACTTCGTTCATCATGGCCGAGATCACGGCGGCACCAACCATGTTGACGGTCTTGTATCGCCCGCGTTCGATCTCGCCGGTGGAATCGACGATATCGGCCACACCAACCACCCAATCCGGCGGCAGCGGGGTGAACCGCGCGGGCTCGGCCAGCTCGGCGAAATCGCGCACGGGCGCAAGCGTGGCATAAAACCCGCCCTGCTCGCCGATCATTGCCCTTGTCCCCTGCATAGACGTCAAAGTAGCACGAATGCGGTGATGACCAGCAATCACGCAACCAGACACACGCTTGTGCAATGTGGCGGGACGTGTCAACCATCCTTAACAAGACAGGTATCGGAGCGGATCATGCGGGCTGGATTGGTTGTATTGTGTCTGGCCTATGTGCTGAGCCAGTTCTTTCGCGCCTTTCTGGCGGTGCTGACCGCCGATCTTGGTCGCGACATTGGCGCGGCACCAGACGATCTGGCCGCCGCTTCGGGGTTTTGGTTCCTGACTTTCGCCGCGATGCAAATTCCGGTCGGCTGGTCGCTGGACCGGATCGGGCCGCGACGGACAGCAGCGGTGTTGCTGCTGCTGGGCGGTGGCGGCGGCGCGGCCATGTTTGCGGCGGCAACCGCGCCGGTTCATGTGAGCCTTGCCATGGTGCTGATCGGCGTCGGGTGCTCGCCGGTTCTGATGGCGTCCTATTACATTTTCGCGCGCGAGTTTGCCCCGGCCAGATTCGCCACGCTGGCGGCGGTGATGCTTGGCGTGGGTTCGGTTGGCAATCTTGTCGCCTCGTACCCGACCGCGCTGGCGGTGGAGCTGATGGGCTGGCGTGCGACGCTGGCCGGGCTGGCCGCAATCTCGTCGGCTGTGGCGGTTGGAATCTGGATGACGGTGCATGATCCTGAACGGATTGATTCCGAGCAAAAGGGATCGGTTCTGGATCTTCTGAAAGAACCGCGGCTGTGGGCCATTCTGCCGCTGATGCTGGTGGCCTATGCACCCTCGGCGGCGCTGCGGGGGCTTTGGGCAGGGCCGTATTTGCGGGACGTTTTCGATCTGACCACCTCGCAGATCGGGCAGGCGACGCTGATCATGGGGGCGGCGATGATTGCCGGAACCTTCAGCTATGGCCCGCTGGACCGGATCCTGGGCACCCGGAAATGGGTGATCTTCGGAGGCAACGTATTGGGCGCCGTCGCGTTGGGCCTCCTGTGCCTGTGGATCGATCACGCGGTCTGGTCCTCGGTCGTGCTGATGGCGGTAATCGGGTTCATGGGGGCATCCTTCCCGGTGATCATGGCGCATGGACGCGCCTTCATTCCGGCACATCTGGTCGGGCGAGGTGTGACGCTGTTGAACCTGTTCGGCATCGGTGGCGTCGGGATCATGCAGTTTCTGACCGGACGGATACACGCGGCAACCGTGGAGGCGGGCGCGACTGCGCCTTACGTGCTGATTTTTGGCTTTTTTGCGGTCGCGCTTGGCCTTGGTTGCGCGGTATACCTGTTCAGCCGCGACAGCGTCGACTGACCTGAAACCACCGGAACAGGAGCATCAATTGCAAGACGTGCGTGTCATCGCCCCAAATCTGAAACGCAGGCTTTCCGGCGTGACGGCGACCATTGCGCGGTTGGTCCCTCTGCAGGCCCAAAAGATCGGCATTGTCGCCACCGGCCCCGGATTGCCCGATGACATCCCGCATATACCGCTGGCAAAGGTACCGTTCCTGCCGCGCCGACCTCTCAGGGTCTGGCATGCACGGCGGAACACGGAAATGCTGTTGGGTCTGATCTTGCGGGGGGTGTTCCGGATGCGCCTGAAGCTGCTGTTCACCAGCGCCTCGCAGCGGCGGCACACGGGTTATACCAAGTGGCTGATCTCGAAGATGGACGCGGTGGTGGCGACCTCGCGCAAGACCGCCGGGTATCTGGACCGGGACGCGCGCGTGATCATGCACGGGATCAACCTGCAGGATTTCACCCCGCCCAAGGATCGCGCCGCCGTGCGGGCGCGATTGGGGCTGCCCGACGGGATATTGCTGGGCTGTTATGGCCGCATCCGGCACCAGAAAGGCACGGATGCCTTTGTCGATGCGATGATCGATCTGTGTGGGCGGTTCGACGATGTATCGGGCATTGTCATGGGCCGGGCGACCGAGCAGCACACCAGCTTTCTGAACGATCTGAAACAGAAGGTCGCAGACGCCGGGCTGGCCCACCGCATCCTGTTCAAGCCCGAGGTCACCGTGGACCGGATCGCGGAATGGTATCAGATTCTGGACCTGTTCATCGCCCCCCAGCGATGGGAAGGGTTCGGCCTGACCCCGCTGGAGGCGATGGCCTGCGGTGTGCCGGTGGTGGCCACCGATGTGGGCGCGTTTTCCGAAATCGTGACCGACCCGTCGCTGGGTCGCGTCGTGGCCCCGAACAACATCCAGGCGCTGGCCGGCGCGGCGGCGGAGATGCTGGCGGACCGCGATTCTCTGGCCCGGTCCGGAGTGACGGCCCGCACCCATGTAGAGACGCATTTTGATATCGAGGGCGAAGCAAATGCGCTGGTCGAGGTCTATGAGGGCCTTCTGGCCGGGGGCTGAGACACAGCGCCACGCCTCAAATTGACGTCAGGGACGCAAATACGCCGCCTGCCCCCTTTCTTCTGCGACAAAGGGTGCTATGAACGCGCGTCCTTAACTCAGGAGACAAGACATGGGCTATCGCGTCGTCGTCGTCGGCGCCACGGGCAACGTGGGCCGCGAAATGCTGAACATCCTGGCCGAGCGCCAGTTCCCCGTGGACGAAATTGCCGCTTTGGCAAGCCGTCGTTCGCTGGGCACCGAAGTCAGCTTTGGCGACAAGACGATCAAGACCCAGGACTTGGCCACCTTTGACTTTACCGGCTGGGACATGGCGCTGTTTGCCGTGGGTTCGGCCGCGACCAAGGATTACGCGCCCAAGGCGGCGGCGGCGGGCTGTGTCGTGATCGACAACTCTTCGCTCTATCGCTATGACCCGGACATTCCGCTGATCGTGCCGGAAGTGAACCCGCAGGCGATCCACGACTATTCCAAGAAGAATATCATCGCGAACCCCAACTGCTCGACCGCGCAGATGGTGGTTGCGCTGAAACCGCTGCATGACCGTGCCAGGATCAAGCGCGTCGTGGTGTCGACCTATCAGTCGGTGTCGGGAGCGGGCAAGGAAGGCATGGACGAGCTGTGGGATCAGACCAAGGCCGTCTACAACCCGATCAACGAGGTCGAGCCGAAGAAGTTCCAGAAGCAGATCGCCTTCAACGTCATTCCGCATATCGACGTCTTCATGGAGGATGGCTCGACCAAGGAAGAGTGGAAGATGGTGGCCGAGACCAAGAAGATCGTGGACCCCAAGATCAAGGTCACCGCGACCTGCGTGCGGGTGCCGGTCTTCGTCGGCCATTCCGAGGCGGTGAACATCGAGTTCGAAGAGTTCCTGGACGAGGATGAGGCCCGCGACATCCTGCGCGAGGCGCCGGGCATCATGGTGATCGACAAGCGCGAGGCCGGTGGCTATGTCACGCCGGTGGAATGCGTCGGCGATTTTGCCACCTTCATCAGCCGCATCCGGCAGGACTCGACCATCGAGAACGGCCTGAACCTGTGGTGCGTCAGCGACAACCTGCGCAAGGGCGCTGCCCTGAACGCGGTGCAGATCGCCGAACTGCTGGGGCGGGAAGTGCTGAAAAAGGGTTGAAACCGGTTAGATGTGGAATTGCAGAAGGCGATACAATGTGTCGCCCTCTTCGCCATTGTTTACAGCCCGAAAAACCCATCGCTTCGAATCGATATGCCAGCCCACGTATAACCAAAGAAATTTGCAAAGATGATCCAGGCGAACTTCGGGTATTTTTTGTATACGAAAATCGCAATTAACAAGCCGCCGAATACGACGACGTGATACAGGAACGCGAACAGCAGCGCGGGCAGGAAATTCGACGCTGTTTCCGGGGTAAAGCTGGGATCGTTTATTGTTTCCGTCGCCAACCGCATGGCAAATCCTGTGACGACACAAATAACACCCGAGACGACCCTATAGGTTGAGGTTATCCCCGGCTTGGTCCGACCTATGTTTTGCCTTATTCTTTCGAAATTCGCGTCCGAAACACGCGTGCCTTCAACGCCATGACCATAGCTATGACGAGCCATAACAAATCCCTCCTAAACAATCACAGGAAGAAATGCTAACGCGCGCCACAAAGGCGCACAAGTTCTTGCCTCGACTGAAGCGGATCGAACCGTCCAAACTGGAGGAGCCTGTCAAGCGACGCACGCAAGGTCGGGGAAAACGCATCTCTTTTTCGTTGACTGCCCTGCATAGGCGTCTAGTGTCCGCCCACCTTTCGGTGCCCGCCCGTCGGGAGAATCGGGAACGCGGTGCAAACCCGCGACGTGCCCAACGCTGTAAGGGGGACTGTGCGGACATGAACCACTGGCCCTGGCCGGGAAGGGGTTCGCGCGGGAAGATCCCGAGTCAGAAGACCGGCCGGAAGGGATGGCGCAGCCTGCGTGGACGGCGGGCGGCGCGGGACCATCCAAGGGGACTCCGATGGCCATTACCACCAAACCGGCGCTGATGGCGCCCGACGCTTTTGACAAGGCGAGCCGCGAAGCGGTTTATCGAACTATCCTCAACCGCCGCGACACCCGCGGGGATTTCCTGCCGGACCCGATACCCGAAGACCGGTTGAGCCGTGTCCTTTTGGCGGCGCATCACGCGCCATCGGTGGGATACATGCAGCCGTGGGATTTCCTGATCCTGCAGGACCGTGATATGCGGCGGCAGGTGCATGAGCTGTTTGCCAAGGCCCATGCTGAGGCCGCGCTGATGTTCCCGGTCGAGCAGCGCGACACTTATCGCAAGCTCAAGCTGGAAGGTATCCTCGAGGCGCCGATCAACATCTGCATCACTTGCGACCGCAGCCGCTCTGGGCCGGTGGTGATCGGTCGCACTCATATTCCGGTAATGGACATGTTCTCGTCGGTCTGTGCGGTACAGAACTTCTGGCTGGCGGCACGAGCCGAGGGGCTGGGGGTGGGCTGGGTGTCGATCCTTGACAATGGCGCGCTGAAAGAGGTGCTGAACCTGCCCGCCGAGGTTGTACCCGTCGCATATCTTTGTGTCGGGCTGGTCCGTGGTTTTCACGACAGGCCGGAACTTGAAAAGGCTGGTTGGCTGCCGCGCCGCGCGATCACCGACCACGTGCACTTTGGTCAATGGGGGCAAACCGGCGGTGATGCAGAACTGACCGGGCGCTTGCGCGCGGACCAGGCATCAATCGCAGACGGAACGTTCCTGTCGCGGCGGCTAGACTGATTTCCAGAAGCGGTTCGGGCGCCGAAGATCGGCGCCCGGGTCACTCAGACCGGTTCGAACTTTCCTTTCGCAGGATCATAGCTCTGCAATCCGCCTGCGCCGATGTCGGTCCAAAGGCCGTGAATGCTGAGGCTTTTGGCCTCGACGGCGGAGGCGACGAACGGGAAGGTCATCAGGTTTTCCAGCGAGGCCACCACGGCCTGTTTCTCGAACTGGCGAGCCTGTTCGATGTTGTCCTTGAGATCGGCAACCAGATCGTATTTCGGTTTCAGGATATCCATCCAGCGCCCGACGAAGCTTTCCTTGGCCTCAAGCTGTGGCGCCTGCCCCTTGCACATGTCGATACAGCCCTGAACGCCACCACATTGCGAATGGCCCAGCACGATCAGATGCGCGACCTTCAGCGCGGTGACCGCATATTCGATGGCCGCGCTGGTGCCGTGGTGATCGCCATCGGGCGCATAGGGCGGTACCAGGTTGGCAATGTTGCGGTGGATGAAGAATTCGCCCTGATCGGCGCCGAAGATAGATGTGACGTGCACCCGGCTGTCGCAGCAGGAGATCACCATGGCGCGCGGATGCTGCCCTTCGTTGGCCAATGTGCGGTACCAGGCCTCGTTCTCGGCATAGGTCGTGGCTTTCCAGCCATGGTAGCGCTTGACCAGATAATTCGGCAGAGGTTTAGCGAAGTCCATTCCAGTAAATCCCCAAGGTTTTCTGTGCTGCAGCGTGATCTAATCCGAATTGAAACAAAATTCGAGACATTATCCACTTTTGCCGAAACCTTTTGCCAACCACTGTGGCGCGAGGATGCGACCGTGCCGTGGGGGTGCGACTTTATTGGGGTGAACGTGGTGGAGAAAGTGATCACACTCGTTCAGAGGGAAACCGTGCGACTGGATCCGGACCCTCTGGGAAATCTTTACGATCAGCTGGGCGATTCGGGCGCCGAGGATGTGGTATGCCGCGCCATCGAAGAGCTGGCCCTGCGGCTGTCGCGATGCGAACTCATGTGGCGACAGCGGGATTGGCTGGGTCTGCGCAAGGCCGCACGCTCGCTGGTGGCGATTGCCGAACAGGTCGGCATGACGGCGCTGACCCGCGTGGCGGGAGATGTGTCAGAAGCCGTGGATGCCGGAGACCACGTCGCCGCCAGCGCCACGCTGTTCCGCCTGATCCGGGTCGGCGAGCAGTCGTTGGTTGCGGTTTGGGACCAACGGCATCTTTCGATCTGAAATGGCTTGCAGGTGCCCCGGCGCAAGGTAGTCTGGCCGCACCTCAACCAAGCGAGCCGTTCATGCCCCTGTCTTTTGCCCCTCCCTCCGACCACGCCCTGCACCTGCATGTAATCGAACAGGCCGCGCTTGATGCCTGGCTGGATGCGCAGGACAGCGAGGTTCGGGGTTGGGTAGCGTCCAACGGGTTCACCGGCGCACTGGGACAGGCGCTGTTGGTGCCGGGCCGCGAAGGCGCGGTGCGATTTGCGCTGGCCGGGTACGGCGACGCGACCAAGCGCGCGCGCAAGCGGTTTCCGCTGGCCGCCGCCGCCGAAAAGCTGCCCAAAGGCAGTTATCGGATCGTCTCGGGGCTGGCCGATCAGGATACCGCCAACGAGGCGCTTGGATGGCTGCTGACCGGATACGCCTTTGACCGTTATGCCGCGCAATCGCCGGCCAAGGCCACGCTTGTCGCCCCCGAAGGCGTTGACGCCACCCGGATCGAGGCCATTGCCAATGCCGAAACCCTGATCCGCGATCTGATCAACACCCCGGCATCCGACATGGGGCCGGACCACCTGCAATCAGCGGCCGAGGGGCTGGCGGCCGAGTTCGGGGCGCGGTGCGAGACCATCATCGGCGACGACCTGTTGGCCCGGAATTTTCCGATGATCCATACCGTAGGGCGCGCCGCCGGGCAGGCCCCGAGGCTGATCGAGATGACCTCGGGCGACAGCGGACCCAGCCTGACGCTGGTCGGCAAAGGGGTCTGTTTCGACACCGGCGGGCTGGACCTGAAACCTGCTTCGGCCATGGGGTTGATGAAAAAGGACATGGGCGGGGCGGCCAATGTGCTGGGGCTGGCGCGAATGATCATGGCGCTGGCCCTGCCGATCCGGCTGCGGGTGCTGATCCCGGCGGTGGAAAATTCGGTGGCCGGAAACGCATTTCGCCCCGGCGATATCCTGACCTCGCGCAAGGGGTTGACGGTCGAGATCAACAACACCGACGCCGAAGGGCGGCTGGTGCTGGCCGACGCGCTTGCGCTGGCGGACGAGGGCCAGCCGGATCTGGTGATCTCGATGGCGACGCTGACGGGTGCGGCGCGCGTGGCAGTCGGGGCAGACCTGGCCCCGTTTTATACCGACGACGACGAGGCGGCGCAGGTGCTGGCGCAGGCCGCGTCAAAGGTGGCCGACCCGGTGTGGCGGATGCCGTTTCATGACCCTTATGAAGAACTGATCGAACCGGGCATCGCTGATCTGGACAACGCACCGTCGGGCGGGTTTGCCGGATCGATCACGGCAGCGCTGTTCCTGCGGCGGTTCGTGACCGCCAGCCGGTACATGCATTTCGACATTTTCGCCTGGCAGAAATCCAAGGCTCCGGGGCGCAGCAAGGGAGGGTTCGGGCAAGGCCCCCGCGCCCTGCTGGAGGCGCTGCCAGACCTGCTGAAGTCATGAGCGTGCAAGGCATCTATGTTCCGGTCGCCGATTTGCTTCGCCGCCCCGACGGCCCGCGCGACCGCCAGTTGCTGTATGGCGATGTGGTGACGGTCAAAGAGGTCACCGGCGACTGGAGCCGGATATTGTCGGAAAAGGACGGCTATCCCGGCTGGGTCCGGTCGGAGGTGCTGGGTGATGCGCAACAACCCACGCACTGGGTCGCGGCACCGGCCACGCATGCCTATTCGCGGCCCGATATGAAAAGCGCTGAACGTGTTTGCCTGAGTTTCGGAAGCAGGCTGGCGGCCCGCTCGGAAACCAATGGTTTTATCGAAACCGACGCGGGGTTTGTGCCTGCGGTTCATCTGGTCGGGATCGGCACGAAATTCGACGATCCGGTTTCGGTCGCAGCGCTGTTTCTGGGTACGCCCTACCTTTGGGGCGGCAACAGCCGGGCGGGCATCGACTGTTCGGGGCTGGTGCAGGCGGCCTTGCTGGCGTGCGGCATCCCCTGCCCCGGCGACAGCGGCGATCAGGAACGCGCCCTGGGTACGGCCCTGCCCGCCGGAACCGCACACCGGCGCGGCGATCTGTTGTTCTGGAAAGGCCATGTCGCCTGGATGGCCGATCCTGAGACCTTGCTGCACGCGAATGCGCATCACATGGCGGTGCAGTACGAACCACTGGATACGGCAATTGCCCGAATCGAAGCGCAGGGCGACGGCCCGGTCACGGCCCACAAAAGGCTTTAGTCGGTATCGATCGCCCGGATCAGCTTGCGTTCCAGCACCCGCAGAACCGTGCGCAGATCATGGCCGCGTTTCAGGATGCGCCCGTCCATCCCCACCACCGAATACAATCCCTGCCGCTGGCGCATACGGGGATGTTTCTCTACGCGATAGATCGGATGTTCGGCAGTGCGCCGAAAGATCGAGAAGACGGCCATGTCACGCAGGTTCGAGATGCCGTAGTCACGCCACTCTCCCGCAGCCACCATCCGGCCATAGACAGAGAGGATCAAAGACATTTCGCGCCGGTCGAACGCGACCTGCATCTGGGCCGGACCCGCAGCAAACGGGCTTGGAGGCTGCATGTTCATAAACTCAGCCTTGCCAAATTTTTTCGCCAAATCAAGTCTGCAAAGCGGCAATCCCGGTCTGTTGAGGCGGCGAGAGCACGTTGCCGACATGGGCGATCAACTGCTTTTGGGCTAGAATGCAGGTTGGAATGCCGTCCGCCCCGAGCGATCTTGCGCGCCGGTTGCAAAGGCTGTTTTCTGAAGTCCACGCCAGCACACGAGGTCTCGGCCAAATGGCAAATAATGAGGAAAACGAATCCCGGCTGCTGGTGATCGTCACGCCGAGTTTCAACATGGCTGCAACGATGAGTTTCGTGGACCCGTTTCGCGCGGCTAACTACTTGGAAGAAAAAACCTATTTCAGACAACTGTGTTGCACGGATCGTTTCATCAGCGCGGCCAGTTTCTTGGTTTAACGACGGGATGGCGCCGAGCGACATGCGCAAGGTGGCGCTGCGGCCTGCAGACTAGAAGTTCTCGACCCAGGGCCGGATATCCAGCTCGTTCGACCATGCGGAGCGGTCCTGATCAATCAGGCGCATGTATTCGCGGGCAATGGCGTCGGGGTTCAGCATGCTGTCAGGGGCGTCCGCCGGTTCGGCCCGCGCGGCGCTGCGGATCGCACCGTCGATGTTGACCCAGACCACATGGATGCCCTTTGGATGCAACTCGCGCGCCATGGATTGCGCAAGGCCCCGCTGGGCAAACTTGCCCATCGCAAACGGGGCCGAGTGGGGAAACCCCTTGACCCCGGCCGAGGCGCCGGTGAACAGGATCGTGCCCCGCCGGCCATCCGACAAGCCTTGCATCAGCATGCGTTTCGCCGCGAAGTGACCCAGAAGGAAGGCACCAAAGGCCGTCACCTCGATCGCCTTGCGCACGGCCTTGGGTTCGAGGTCGGCAATCGGCCCGCGCTGGCGGGCAGAGGGGTTGTAACAGGCGACGCGCAATTCCCCCGGAATGGACTCGACCAGTTCGGCGACACCGTCGGCATTCGTGCCGTCCAGTTCGTGTGTTCCGGCATGGATTTCGGATGCCAAGTCCTTGAGATCGGACGTATCCCGCGCGGCCAGATGCACCGCGTAACCGGCATGGGCCAGTTCCCGGGCAAAAGACGCGGACAGGCCGGTACCGGCGCCGATGATGAGTGCAGAGGATTTGGACGAAGGTTTTGCCATGGCGGATTCTCCTGCTCTCACCATGACAGGTCGCCCGTGCCTGCGCAAAGCAAATGCAGCGGGTCAGCCGCCCAGCATGACCGCTTCGACCCGGCGGTTGCGGTCGCGGCCTTCGGGCGTCTGGTTCGAGGTCAGCGGCGCGAGATAGCCGGCGCCTTCGGCCTCGAGCCGTTCGGCATCTACGCCATGATCCGCCACCAGCCGGTCGCGCACCGCCTGGGCGCGGCGCTTGCTGAGGGCGGTGTTGCCCTCAAGGGTGCCGACATCGTCGGTATGACCGACCAGTGCGATGCGCAGCTTGGGGTTTTCTGCCAGCAGAGCTGCCAGTGTTTTCAGTGACGCATAAGGCCCCGGCCCCAGCGCATCGGCGCCGGTCTGGAAATCCAGATCTTCCAGGATCGCGTGACCATTCAGGCGCAGATCGGCCAGCAACCCTTCGGAGCTGTCCTCGGTTTCGTAAACGACAAACGGAGCTTCGGCCTGAATATCGGCCGGCCCCACGCTGATCACCTGCAGATAGGCGTCAGGGGGATTGCGGCTGATCAGCAGGCTGAGCGCCTCGTCCCCGCGCACCGCCGAGACAAAGCGATAGTCGCGCAAGGCCACGTACATGTCCGGGTTCGGAACCACCTCGGTGCCAAAGCGGAAATCGAAGCCGCCGCATTGGGACGATTGGCAATCGAGCACGATCTCATAATCCTGCGCCCTGATTTGATCCCGCATCGGCGTGAGGATCTGCAGCGTGGTCCGTGACCCCGAGCGAACACGCCAGGTACGGCGATCAACCCTGCCCTCGAACGTGCGGGATGGCACGGTGTTGCCGTCAAACACCCCGACAGGCAGATCATAGCTGTCCAGAGCACTGATCCGTTCGGTCAGTTGCTGCGCGCCGCTGGGCAACGTAAGTTCCTGAGCGGAGACCGGAGCAGCCATCAGGGCAAGACAAAGGGCGAAAGGGCGGATCATCTGAATTGCGAATGATACTCGTCATTGGGCACCATCGCAGTTGCGCTGGCGACGCGGTTGGACATGTTGAAGAAACCCGCCACGTTGGCGATGTCCCAGATATCGCGGTCGGAGAAACCGACATCGCGCAGGCGCTGGCGGTCGGGTTCCTCGATCTCGGCGCTGGCGGTGGTCATCTTGGCGGCGAAATCCAGCATGGCGCGCTGGCGCGCATCCAGAGGCGCGACGCGATAGTTCATAACCAGCATCTCGCCCAGCTTCGGGTCGCCGGACAACTGGCGCACCGCCGCGCCATGGGCCACGAGGCAGTAGAAGCATTTGTTGATCGAGGACACGACGACCGCGATCATCTCACGTTCAAGCTTGGAAAGCCCGCTGTCGCCCAGCATCAGGTCGTTATACATCGCCGTGAACGCGTTGAGCTTGGCGATGTCGAACGCGTTGGCCCTGAGTACGTTGGGCACCATGCCCAGCTTTTCCACGCAGATATCGAAGTATTTCTGCGTCTCGGGCGGCAACGGGTCCACCATCGGCAGGTCAAGCGCGGTGGGTTGGTTCGGATCGGTCACGATTGTCTTTCTCCCCTCAGACAAGCTGGCGATAGTGATACTCTGCGACAAGGTTCATGCCGAGAGAGCGGTAGAGGGCGTTGGCCCCTTCGTTCGCCTTGGTGCAGATCACGCTAAGGGTCTGTGCGCCGTTGTCCATCGCCCAAAAGGCCGCGCCACGCATGGCCCATTGGCCCAGGCCCTGCCGGCGCTGGTGCGGCAGGATTTCCAGGGCATGCACCATTGCAGTTCCATCATGAATGGCGACAAAGCCGGTGCCGCCGGGCTTGTCGCGGTGGCGCATCAGCAGGCCGGTCTTTGGCCCTTTGGCGCGGTCCATCACGGCCAGCCGCGCGGGGCCGATGCCACCCTGCGCCCAGATTTCACGCATGATCGCCAGCGGTTCCCACAGGGTGAAGACGGTGACGCGGGGGATGGGGATATCGGTGAGGTGTTCGACCGGACAGGCATAGATATTGACCGGATCGAACTTTTCATAGCCGCGCGCCGCCAGTTGCGCATCCAGCGCCTCGTCACCGGGACGCAGACAGAACAGGCGTTTTTGACCCAAAGTCTGCATCGCCGCCTCGGCTGCGTCGATATCGGCCTCGGTGACTTCGCCGATCCTGCTGGCCGCGGACACGCGCGAACCGGCCCCCTGCGCCTCGCGAAGCATGAATGGCCCCGACCGCGTGAATCGGACAGCGGGCCAGGTGCCGTCGACGACCTCCGCCCAGTTGATGCTCAAAGCTCAAGCTCCTGCGCCAGACGGGTCATCGCCGCGTCGACGCGTGCACCGTCGGTGCCCCGGATCACGATATTGGCGCCAAAGGCCCCGTTCACCTGGAACGGATAGCAGCCGATGGTCAGGTCGCCAAAGGCGTTGGCCAGTTGCGACAGCGTTTCGGCAATGTCGCCTTCGCCCCGGTCCACCCGCAGGGTCTGCGACAAGAGCGGCGCGCCACCGGTCAGCGTCGGCAGGACGCTGGCCACCATGGCCTGAAACACCAGCGGCACGCCCGCCATCACATGCACGTTGCCCAGCGTGAACCCCGGCGCGGTCGAAACCGGGTTGGCGATCAGCTCTGCAGTGTCCGGGATGCGCGCCATGCGCATGCGTGCTGCGTTGAGTTCCAGCCCGGTCTTTTCGTAATGCGCCTCAAGCAGGGCGCGGGCGTCGTCGCGCACATCGATGCCGACACCAAAGGCGCGGGCGATGCAATCGGCGGTGATATCGTCGTGGGTCGGGCCGATGCCACCGCTGGTGAAGACGTGGTCGAAGCTTTGCGACAACTGTTTGACGGCGGTTTCAATGGCTGCAGGGTCATCGCTGACCACACGCACCTCTTTCAGGTCGATGCCATGTTTTGTGAGTTCACCCGCCAGATAATGCATGTTGGCGTCGCGGGTGCGGCCCGACAAGATCTCGTCTCCGATCACGAGCATTGCAGCGGTTGGGTTGGGCATGGCACCCTCTCCTCTTGAATGACCTTCAGCGCAGGTATAGGCCCGGACCCATGCGCTTTGAAACCCCTCTTGTGCCCGCCCGCCTGATCCGCCGCTACAAACGCTTTCTGGCAGATTGCACGCTGGAGGACGGGCGCGAGGTGACCGCGCATTGCGCCAATCCGGGTTCGATGATGGGGTTGGCCGAGCCGGGCGTTAAGATCTGGCTGGAGCCGAATGACGATCCGAAAAAGAAGCTGAAGTTCGGCTGGCGGCTGGTCGATCACGAGAACGGGCATTTCACCGGGGTCGATACTTCGGTGCCGAACCGGGCGCTGAGGGCCGCGCTGGAAAGCGGTAGGGTGGCGGAACTGGCAGATTACCGCACAGTGCGGGCCGAGGTGAAATATGGGCAAAACAGCCGCATCGACTTTCTGCTGAGCCAGCCGGGTCTGCCAGACGCCTATGTCGAGGTCAAAAGCGTGACCCTGTCGCGCCATCCGCGACTGGCGGAGTTTCCCGACAGCGTGACCCAGCGCGGCACCAAACATCTGGGAGAGCTCGCGGCGATGGCGGCGCAGGGTCACCGCGCCGTGATGCTGTATTTGGTGCAACGCACCGATTGCGACAGCTTTGCTTTGGCGGCGGATATCGATCCGGCTTATGCAGCGGCATTCGAGGCGGCGCGGGCGACCGGGGTCGAGCGGCTGGTATACGGCACCGAGATTTCTCCAAAAGGCGTCAGGGTGACCGATGCCTTGACCGGTTTGAGCGGACTTGCCTGAACCGAAAGGCGGTGCCGACGATGAGAAATTGGGTATAACAAATTTCGAAAAGCGGGTATATGTAAGCTATCCAATTGCAGCTAGCATGGCGCCGATCCGACAACTCGTGCCCTCCGAAACCGGAGTGTCCAGCCAAGAGCGACGCCATGACCAAGATCGAAGATTATGCATTCCCCAAGGGGCTTGACCTGCTGCGCCGCTGGCAGGCGGAAGACCCGGACGCCAAGGCCGAAATGAAAAGGGTTTTTGATGCCGCGATTGCCGGGGACTTCGACGAGAACTTTGCCATCAAGGCCGATCCCGGCCGTGTCAACTGTGTCGCTTCGGTTCATATGCTGGCGCTGGCGGTTCTGAACGACCTCTATGGCATCGAAACCCGCGAATACTATCACGAAGACCCCTATCGTTACGTGCGCGCCAATCTTGCCGTGACCCGGCTGATGGGGGTGAACAAGTTCTACATCACCTGGGCGCTTTACGCCTGGACCTGCGAGCCGCTGGGCCAGACCATGATGTATCCCGACAAGTTCCCGCCGGGGGCCGATCCGGATGACATGCTGATCAACAAGGAAAACTGGCGTGATCTGAAAACGCCGGATTTCACCACGGGCGCGCCGCTGGCGATCACCAACATCCTGCGGGTGTTCCAGGAACTGACCGGGCTGCCACCGCTGCTGCAGATCTCGGCACCATATAGTCTTGCCGCGGACATCTACGGGCAGGAGCCACTGCTGGCCGATGTGGTGCACGACCCCGATGAGGTGAACGCGCTGCTGGATCATCTGGGCGATGTGGTGCTGGGGCCGTGGATGGACCACCACGTCGCAACGTTTCCGAACGGATGGATCGAGCTGTCCGATGCGTCGGGTTCACCGTTTTTCATCGGGCCGGAGAATTGCAAGAACATGTCGATCCGGTCGATCCGGCACATGCTGCGCGACAAACCTTATGCGAACCGCGTGTTCGACAACAACTATCGCGGCGACCATGTGGCGATGGCGAAAAAGAAAGACCGCAGTTCGCGCCGCCGGGGTGGACGGGGCGGCGGCGACTCCGCAGCTCCCGAACTGGCCCCATCGGAGAATCCGGCGTTGCTGGACCTGACCGAAGCCAAGGTCAGCGTGAACCCGGTTTTCATCATGCGGCTGGCGGCGGATTTGGTCGACATCTCGTTCTATGAACAACAGGCGATCCAGCGGAACATGCCGCTGACCTCGGGTGTCGGCTCGCCACAGATCGACGCCAACAGCATCGAGGATCTGGACGCGGCCAAGCGGAACGCTCGCGAAATGGCGCGTTCGCATGTGGCGGCGATCCGGAATGTCTGCGCCAACGTGGATCTGCCAGAGGACAACCACGTCGGGCAGGCCTGGCCCAGCCATATCTATTTCGAAGACGTGAACCTGCATTCCCAGTTCGATCTGGTCGAGATCATTCTTGATGAGGTTTATGACTCGGAACCGATCAGGCGGCGCGAAGTCGCACCTGTCTGAGCGGTTCCCGACAGAGTTTTCCAAGGTTGAGCGGCGGGGCCGGTGAGGTTCCTCCCCTGAATGTTCCGCGAATTGTGTCAGGTCAAACGGACGCTAGGCTCAGTGGATGCGATAGCTTTGACCTGACGCTGGTTCGGGCGCTCTGGCGCGGGGGCGAACCGGGTCCCTCGTATCCGGACGGAGAGTGTGCAATCCGCCTGGTTGTCTCCTGATTGTCGCGAGACGCGGATTACACCGGGCGCAGATGGCCCCATTTTGCGGAAAACATTGCGACCCCGCGCCCTCTGGCACTTTCTGCGTAAGCAGCGTAAAGAGGGTTTCGCGTGCAACAATTGGAGCCCCGCACCGATGAAGGAACACCGTGGCCGCCTGACCAAGGATGGTATCCGTATCTATGAGACGTCCGACTTTGCTGGCATGCATGCGGCAGGAGCGGTTGCGGCCGGGATACTGGATGACATTGCCGCGCATGTCTTTCCCGGTCAGACCACGGGTGAAATCGACCGGGTCATTACCGAGATGGTCGAGAACGTCGGCGCGAAATCGGCCACCATCGGCTATAAGGGCTATCAGCACGCAAGCTGCATTTCGGTCAATCACGTGGTCTGCCACGGCATCCCCGGCGACAAGAAGCTCAAGGACGGCGATATTCTGAACATCGACGTGACCGTCATCGTGGATGGCTGGTTTGGCGACACCTCGCGCATGTATGTGGCCGGCAAACTGCCCCGCAAGGCGGAACGTTTGATCCAGGTGACCCATGATGCGCTGTTCAAAGGTATCGAGATGGTCCGACCGGGCAACACCTTTGGCGATATCGGCCACGCCATCCAGTCCTTTGTCGAGGCACACCGGATGAGCGTGGTTCGGGATTTCTGCGGTCACGGTCTGGGACAGGTGTTTCACGCGCCGCCGAACGTGCTGCATTATGGCCGCCCGGGCACCGGCGCCAAACTTGAAGAGGGCATGTTCTTCACCATCGAACCGATGGTCAATCTGGGCCGCCCCGAGACCAAGACACTGGCCGATGACTGGACAGCCGTCACCCGCGACAAGTCACTGTCGGCACAATTCGAACATTCGGTGGGTGTGACCGCCAACGGGGTCGAGATTTTCACCCTGTCACCGGGCGGCAAGTTCCACCCGACCTATTCGTCCAATTCGACGGCTTGATCGCGCAACAGTTTCAGCAGCATCGTTTCACGCCCCCACGGGGTGACGGCATCGTGGATGAACACGGATGAGCGCAGCGGTTTGCGCTCGGGTCCTTGGGTGGTCTCTGCATCCTGATTGAGTGCCCAGAACGGGGCGGTCAAGGCATGGTCCATGAGGGCAATCTAGCACAATCGGTTCAAAAACCCAAAAGTGCAGGCACGTCGGCCATGTCATGGAAAACTTCGGCCCCCAATGCCGCAAGCGCTTTACCGTCGTCATGAGGCGCGAAGCCAAGGCAGCGCATGCCGGCGCGCGCGGCTGCGGTTACGCCGCTGCCGCTGTCCTCAATCACCACGCACTCATCTGCCTGCATCTGGAAACGGCTGGCTGCGGCCAGAAACAACCCAGGCTCCGGCTTCGAGACACCTAGTGTATGAGCCGAAAACATCGCGTCGGGATGAAATCGATCCCACAACCCGTTCTGGCCAAGGGTGATGCGCATCTTGTCCTCGCTGCCGTTGGAGGCAACGCAGCAAGAAATGTTGGCGGTATCCAAATATGCCAGCAGATCCGGGATGCCTGTGACCAGCGGCACTCCTTGGCGCAGGAAGGCATATTCCTGGGCATAGACTTGTTCGATCCAGTCCTCAGGCAGAATTGCGCCTAGGCTGAGGGCCTTTTCCTTCACACCGGCCATTGATAAGCCGACAAACATATCCATCGACTGTTCAGCCGTCATGGGTAATCCATGCCGTGTCAGATTGTCCGCCATAATCTGGTTCGAGGCAGGTTCGCTATCCACCAAAACACCATCGCAATCGAAAATCACAAGTTTATACATTGCTTGTTCCCTTTTATCCCGTCTCGGGCGTAACAGCTGGGAGATCAGGTGCAATCGAACCGCGGGCGAAAAACCGCCCTGACTGTTTCAGGTTGAAATATCCTTCCACATCAACGTGATATGGGTATCTCCGTATTTCCGCGCGTCATGCAGTGTGAAGCCCTCGGGGGCCGTCATGGGCGCATTTTCTTCCCAGACGACCAGTGCGCCATCGGCGATCCACCCCCCGACGACCGCGGCGGCAAGCGCCTTTTGGCCCAGCGCCTTGCCATAGGGCGGGTCGAGAAAGATCAGGTCATAAGGATCGCCCGGATTTTCCTGTAACCGGGTCGCATCGCGGCGGATCAGGTCGGTGCGGTCAGCGCTGCGGGTCAGGTCAATGTTCTTCCGGATCAGACCCTGTGCCACACGTCCATCATCTACGAAAGTCACATGCGCCGCGCCGCGCGACAGCGCCTCAAGCCCCAGTGCGCCGGTGCCTGCAAACAGGTCCAACACGCGCAGGCCGTCGAAATCAATCTGATGGGACAGCACGTTGAACAGGCTTTCGCGCACCCGGTCGGTGGTGGGGCGCAGATGCGCGCCCGCGTCGCCCTTGCCGACCGAGGCCAGTGCGCGGCCCCGGAATTCTCCGGCGATGATCCTCACGCTTTCAGAAGCGCTTTGAGGTCGGTTTCAGGGTCGGATACGGCAGCCGGATCGGCATTCTTGCCCATGTCGATCAGCCGCTTGCCGACCATATAGGCGCGCGGATCGTTCATCGCGTCCACGGCCACCAGTTGCCCGCCCTTGTAGTACCAGAACGAAGTGGTCAGCCCCTCGCCCTTGCGGGTCACCACCTGATCATAGCCGGTATTCAGCCCGGCAATCTGCAGTTTGACGTCGTATTGGTCCGACCAGAACCATGGCTGCGCGACATAGCCCTTGCCCGCGCCCAGCATGTTCTGGGCCACGACCTCGGCCTGATCGATGGCGTTGGGCACGCTTTCCAACCGGATGCGCTGCCCCTTGTAGGGAAACGAGGCGCAATCGCCCGCCGCCCAGATCGACGGATCGGAGGTGCGGCCCTGCGCGTCGGTCCTGATGCCGTTCTCGATCTCCAGCCCTGCCATTTCGGCCAGTTGCGTCGAGGGCGTGATGCCGACGCCAACAACCACGAAATCCACCACCAGCTCGGTCCCGTCACTGAGCACCGCGCCGGTCACGTTGCCGCCTTCGCCGGTGATCCGCTCAAGCCCGACGCCTTCGCGGATATCAACGCCGTGACCACCATGCAGGGCGCGGAAATAATCGCTGGTTTCCGGGGCCGCCACACGCTGCAGGATGCGGTCGGCCATTTCGACCAGTGTCACGCTGACCCCGCGCTTGGCGCAGACGGCCGCCGCCTCAAGCCCGATATAACCGCCGCCGACGATCAGCGCCCGTTTGCCCTGGATCACGGACGGGGCCATGGCATCGACATCGCCCAGATCGCGCACGACATGCACCCCCTGCAGATCGCCGCCGATGGCGGCGGGCAGGCGGCGCGGGTCAGAGCCGGTCGTCAGCGCCAACTGGTCGTACGAGATCACCTCGTCCCCAAGCGTCACGGTCTTGGCATTCGGGTCGATTCCGGTGACACGCTCGCCAAGGCGCAGGGTGATGTTTTGTTCGGCATAAAAACTTTCGGGCCGCAGGAACAACCGTTCCAGCTCCATCTCGCCCAGAAGATAGGCCTTGCTGAGCGGCGGGCGTTGATAGGGCAGGACCGGTTCGGCGCCGATCAGGGTGATTTCGCCGTCAAAACCCTGTTTGCGCAGCATTGCCACAAGGGACGATCCGGCCTGCCCCGCTCCGATCACTACAAAATGGCTCATGATCCTCCCGCCTTGTCGAATTTCCGTGGTCACATCTGGTTGCCCAGCTATATGCCTTTAGGGAACAATCCGTAAATCCATCAGATAGGAAACCGCAAGATGATTTCAGTTGGGGATACGCTTCCGGGCGCAAAACTCATCCATATGACCGACAAGGGGCCGCAGGAAGTCCAGCTTGCCGACAAGTTGTCGGGGCGCAAGGTGGTGATCGTTGCGGTGCCTGCCGCGTTTTCGGGGCTGTGCGATCAGGTTCATCTGCCCAGCTTCATCCGGACCAAGGCGCAATTCGACGACAGGGGTGTGGATGAAATCATCTGCCTGGCGGTCAACGATCCGTTCGTGATGAAGGCGTGGGGAGAGTCCACCGGCGCGAGTGAAGCCGGGATCACCATGCTGGCCGATGCCGATGGCGGTTTTACCAAGGCGATCGGGATGGATTTCGACGCTCCGGTGGTGGGTCTGTATGGCCGGTCGACCCGCTATGCCATGCTGGTCGAAGATGGAACTGTTCGGGTGCTCAACACCGAATCCGAACACGGTGTCTGCGACCGTACGGCGGGCGAAGGGTTGCTCGAGGCGATCTGAGCGTTGCGGCCCCGGCCAATCGCCGGGGCCATTACTTGCCTGTTATCTGCAAACCCCTCAAATTGCTTGAGACCGTCCCGAAATGCTCCGATACTCGGGTTAGCGACATCGGGAGCTGAACTCATGAAAACAAGGTTATTTATCACGGCCATTTTGACCGGCGGAATTCTTGCCGCCTGCGCGCCCGCGCCCACGCCTCAGGCTCAGGCCGCCCGGCAGCACGAGATCGCCTGCCTGAGCGGAACGCTGGGCGGCGCGCTGATCGGTGGCGCCATCGGCAATCAGTTCGGAGGTGGCTCGGGCAAGACCATCCTGACCGCAGCGGGCGCTGCAGCCGGCGGCGCATCCGGGCAAAGATACTCGTGCTGAGGAGAGATTTGAGATGAAACAGGGATTTGCAGCCTTGGTGGCCTTGACGCTGGCGTCAACCGCGATGGCGGATCAGGTGGCCGAACTCAACGAGGCCGAACTGAACGCGATAGACGCAAACAACGACGGGTTTCTGTCAAAGGATGAGTTCAACGCTTTTGCGGACTATGCCTTTCAGGCGATGGACGAAAACCGCGATGGCACGCTGACGGCAGCGGAAACGCGGCCGCATTTCGCGATCGGGCATTTTTCGGCCATGGACAAGAACGGCGACAACCTGGTGTCCTCGGGCGAGTTTTCGGATCAGATGTCACAGGATTTCCTGTCTGCGGATCAGGATCAGAACGGCAGCCTTGACTGACGGCGACGAGCGGCGGCACGAGAGGTCTCGCCGCCATGTGATTTCGATGTGATCGGGTTCGCCCTATCTGATGGTTTAGAGAAACCAATCAGGGTGCATCATGACATATCGTATTTCAAAAATCGCCGCCGCCGCGCTTGTGGCAATGACGCCGTTGATGGCCAATGTCGCCCATGCGGATGCCAAAGTTATTCTGCCGGTCAAGGGCCAGAAGATCTGTCAAGGCCACCAATGCCTGCGCGTCGATGCCAGCACCGGGCGCATGCAGCTGGCCGGACGAAACTCTGTCGCGATTCCGGATGGGATCAACGTGAGCAGTGGCAGCGTCACACCTGCCGAGTTCCGCAAGATGCTGCAGGTCGCAGGGCTGGCATCCGCCTATGGCTCGGGACGCCGCTGATACTTACAGCAAGGCGTCCATTTTTCGGGCAAGCTTGGCGTCGAGGGAGCTAAGTCCCTCGACATCATGTGTCGACAGAACCACCTCGACCGTTTTGTAGACATTCCGCCATTCGGGGTGGTGATTCCATTTCTCGGCCCAGATCGCGGCACGCGTCATCCAGCCGAATGCCTCGACAAAATTGTCGAAGATGAACGTCTTGGTGATCGCGTCGCGATCTTCGGTCATGGTCCAGCCGTTCTTGAACAGCGGATCCAACAGCGGGCCTCGGGCTTCTTTGGACAAAAGTTCGGTCATTGCTGTTCCTCCGGGTTCGACTTCCTGAACGGGCCATAGTCGGTCAGGATCTCGATCTCTTCGCCGACCGCCTCGCTTTCCGCCTCAAGATACCGGTCCACGGCTTTTGCGAAACCGGGATCTGCAATCCAGTGCAGACTGTGCGTCCGGGTCGGCAGATATCCGCGCGCAAGCTTGTGTTCGCCCTGCGCGCCGGCCTCGACCCGTTTCAGCCGATTGGCGATGGCGAAATCGATGGCCCTATAATAGCACAGTTCGAAATGCAGAAAGGGATGATGTTCGGTACAGCCCCAGTAGCGGCCGAACAGGGTGTCGCGGCCAACGAAATTCAGCGCTGCCGCCACGGGGTACCCGTTGCGCTCGGCCAGAACCAAGGCGACATCATCTGTCATCGTGTCTTGTACGTGATCGAAAAAGGTGCGCGTCAGATAGGGCGAACCCCACTTGCGTGACCCGGTATCCTGATAGAAGGTCCAGAAGGCATCCCAGTGCTCCGGGCGCAAATCCGGGCCGGTCAGAGTTCGGATCGTGCCGCCGAATTCGCAGGCCTGTGCGCGCTCCTTGCGGATATTTTTGCGTTTGCGTGACGATAGCGCGGCAAGAAACTCGTCAAAGTCCCCGTAATCGTCATTCAGCCAGTGAAACTGTTGCGACATCCGATGCATGAGCCCCATTTCGGTGCCGGCCTCGGCCTCGGTTTTGGTGCAAAAGGTGACATGCAGGGACGAGACCCGATTTTCGGCGGCCAGTTGAACCGCGCCCTGCACCAGCGCCGACATTCCGATCGTGTCGTATCCCGGACGGACAAGGAACCTGCGACCCGTGGCCGGGGTAAACGGCACCGCGATCTGAAGCTTGGGGTAATAGTGACCCCCCGCCCGCTCGTAAGCATGCGCCCAGCTGTGGTCGAAGATGTATTCTCCCTGGCTGTGCGACTTGGCATACATCGGCGCGGCACCGATCATCATGCCGTCGAGATGGGCGGTCAGGTATTGCGGCTGCCAGCCGGTGCCACGCCCGACAGAGCCGCTTTGTTCCAGCGCCAGCAGGAAACGATGCGTAGTGAACGGATCGACCGGGCGGCCGCCATCGGTGGTTTCAGGACAGGCGCAGCTATCCCATTCATGTGCCGCAATCTGGGTCAGTGACCCGAGAACCCGAACTTCGATCTGTGCCTGATCCATAGAACCTCCGCCCCTTTGTTATCTGTGGTCGTGCGGCAGGGGATCAAGCAGGATGTTCGGCCAGGTACCCTTCGAAGGTGATATTGTCGACAACCTTGCGCGCCTCGGCCTCTTGCTCTGCCGAGCGCACCGTCCAGCACAGGATCGGCACGCCCTGAGCCTTTAACTCGGCCACGCGCGCGCGGCTCAGGTCTTCGACCTCGTGGCTGATGAATGATGCGCGTACTCGATCGAAATCCGGGATATCTCGCAAATGGTTGCAGATCTGTTCCGACAGCGGCCAGTCGGCCGGATCATAGGCGCTGGTGACGATGCCGCGCGGAATCCTGGGGGCAAGACGCGCCAGTTCCGCCACGCTGTTGGGATTGAACGACATCAGCGCCACCGGGCCGTCATAAGTGGCCAGCGCCCGAACCGCCGCCTGTTCCAGCGGGCCGATGCCGGTGCCCATGGCCCCGTCCTGATCCTTGAACTCGATCAGCAGCGGCACCCGCCCCGCAACGATTTCCAGCACTTCGGCCAGTGAAGGGATGCCTTCGCCCTCGGAGTGCAGCAATCGCACGTCTGACGCCTGGGACGCCGTGAGTTGCCGGATCGGGCCGGGCTGACCGGTCAACCGGCGCAGGTCATAGTCGTGAAATACCATCGCCTGACCGTCAGATGTCATCTGCAGGTCGATTTCGATTCCGTATCCGGCCTTGATCGCTGCCCGGATGGCGGCGCGGCTGTTTTCAGGGCGAGCGTTGGTCGAATCATGAAGCGCCCGATGTGCGATCGGGCGCTTGAGAAAATCAGGCGGCAAGGATGGCGTCATCGAATTTCGAAGATTCCTTCGATTTCGACGGCAACACCCAGCGGCAGGGCGGCGGCGCCCACAGCAGAGCGGGAATGACGCCCTGCTTCGCCCAGCGCTTCGCCCAGGAAATCCGAGGCGCCGTTGATCACCTGCGGTTGCGCGGTGAAATCGCCGGTCGAATTCACGAATCCGGTCAGCTTGACCACTCGCACCAGACGCTCGATATCGCCGTCGCAGGCGGCCTTGACCTGCGCCAGCAGGTTGATGGCACAGACCTTGGCTGCTGCTGCCCCGGCCTCGATTTCCATGTCGGCACCCAGCTTTCCGGTGATCAGCCCGTTTTCGTCCTTGGAAATCTGCCCCGATACGTAAAGCAGATTGTCCACCCGCACGAACGGCACATAGTTGGCCGCCGGAGCGGGCGCGTCGGGCAGAGAAACGCCCAGGCTTTCGAGTTTTGCTGCGATGCTCATGAATCGCTTCCTCCAGTTTCCGAGTCCGGCGGACGCTAACCGGGAACATCCAGCACGAAAAGCCCGAAACTCGCCTTCTTGCGGTCCAATTGCGCCAATACCATGCATTGCGCAGCGGGCGATACGCCGAAAACCACCCAATTCCCAAGCAAACGTGACCGACACTTTACGTTCCGCTGTACCGGCGCTAGATGCTTTGATGTTTCAATTCCGTGCCGCGTCCACTATGTGTCACCCAAATTGCGTCGCTCAGGTTGACGACCGTTTGAAAAACCAGTTTTGCCAGGCCTCGCCGTCGTGGAGTACAGAATAACCGTGTTGACCCGCCTGATTTCCAAATTCCCGTTTATTCTCGTGGCGGCAGTCGGTCTGACGGCCTGTGCCAAGGCGCCGGACGAGGCTGCGACACGCAATGGCATTCATGATCCGTACGAAAATACCAACAGGTCGATTCATGAATTCAACCGGGGTGTCGACAGGTTCTTTTTCCGCCCGGCATCCAAGGGCTATGTCACGATCATACCCGAGCCGATGGTGACCAGCTTCAACTCGTTCGCGGAAAACCTGTCGATGCCGAGCAACGCGGTGGATTTCCTGCTGCAGGGCAAACCCAAGGAATCCGGCATCGCGCTGTTGCGGTTCCTGATCAACTCGACCGTGGGTTTCGCGGGTCTGGCCGACCCTGCCAGCGATTTCAAGATCCCGCGTGTGGACACCGATTTTGGCGAAACCCTGCATGTCTGGGGCTTTGGCGAGGGTGCTTACGTTGAACTGCCGCTTTATGGCCCCTCGACAACACGCGACGCGGTGGGCGTGGTGGTCAACCTGTTCACCAACCCGATTGATTTCGCGCCGACCCGGCCCGCCGACAATCTTGGGCTATATGCCGAGGTGGTCCGCCGCATGGGGGATCGCGGACGGTATTCGGACACGGTCGACTCGATCCTGTATGAAAGCGCGGACAGCTATGCGCAGGCGCGCCTGATTTATCTGCAGAACCGCCGCTTCGAACTGGCAACCGACGACGAAGATGCCTATCTGGGCCTTTACACCGATCCCTATTCCGAAATCGGGCCGGACCCGTCGGACCCGACACTGGACCCTTATGAGGACCCCTATGCCGAATAACTGGATGAACCGCCGCGCTTTCCTCACGTCCGCCGTCGCAGGCCTTGGAATGGCCGCAATGCCGCTGCCCGCATTGGCCCTGACCGAAGCGGGGGCAATGCAGTTGGTCAACAGCGTCGTGACCGAAATCAACAGCGTGATCGACTCGGGCAAGTCCGAGCAGGCAATGCTGCGCGATTTCGAGAAGATCTTTGTGCAATACGGCGACGTGCCGATCATGGCGCGCTATGCGCTGGGGGCAGATGCGCGCAGCGCAAGCCCGGCGCAGCTGAAAAAGTTCACCCAGGCGTTTCAGGGCTATATCTCGCGCAAATACGGTCGCCGCTTCCGCGAATTCATCGGCGGTGAAGTGACCGTCAAGAGCGCCCGCAAGATCAAGGCGGGATACGAGGTGCGCAGCACCGTCAAGCTGCGGGGCGAAGCGCCGTTCGAGGTGACGTTCCTTGTCTCGGACAAATCGGGGCGCGACAAGTTCTTCAACATGTTCATCGAGGGCGTCAACGTTCTGTTGACCGAACGCACCGAAATCGGTGCGATGCTGGATGCGCGCAAGGGCAATCTGGATCAACTGATCCGGGATCTGAATTCCGCCGGATAAGGGCAATCCAATCCGAAAAGCCCGAAACCCCGCGCGTCTGGTCAGGCCGTGATCCGGTTTTCAGACCCTGATCGAAACCGTTGCACACAACCCCCAGCCGACCTCGCCCCGAGACGGCCTATCTCGTCGATGAAACCAGTGTGAACGCGTGGGGCCAACGAGTTTAGTCTGCGAGTTACACAACAAACTCTGACAGTTTCCGGCGCAATCCAAACACCAAATCAGGATCTCGATTGACAGCCGCGCACAAGAAAAACCCGCGCCATTGGCGCGGGCTGCCGAAGTTTCCGGGAGGGAGACATTACCAGTCCATAGGACCTTTTTCGGCGAAGGCGTCGACGAGGAAGTCGATGAAGGCCCGCACTTTCGGCTGCGTGAACCGGCCGGGCGGGTAGACGGCGTAAATCCCCTGCACTTCATCGGGCAGCGAGGGCATGGCATCCTCGACCAGCCCCTGTTTCAGCGCGTCCGAATACAGGTAGCTGGGCAGATAGGCGATCCCCAGCCCCGAAATCGCGGCATTCAATAGCGACTGACCGTCGTTCACACTCAGCCACCCTGCGGTGCGAACCTGCCGTTTTTCTCCCGACGGCGCGGTCAGTTTCCAGACATTGCCTGACGACTGGCTGGAATAATGCAAAAGCTTGTGTTCGTTCAGATCGTCGATCTTGGCGGGGCGGCCATATTGTTCGATATACCTTGGCGACGCGACCATGCGCTTGGTGGTTTCGGTCAGCTTGCGCGCCCGCAGCGTGCTGTCTTCCAGCTCTCCGATCCGAACCGCAACGTCGAACCCTTCCGAGATCAGTTCGACATAGCGGTTGTTCAGCACCATGTTGACGGTGATGTCCGGATAGCTGGCCAGAAAACTCGACAATACCGGCGACAGGTGATTGACACCGAAATCCGTCGCCACGCTGATCCGCAGCAACCCCGAAGGCGCCGACTGCATCGACGTGACCAGCGCATCGGCCTCGCCCGCATCGTTCAGAACCCGGCGGGCGCGGTCATAATAGGCCAGCCCGATTTCCGTCGGCGACACCCGGCGCGTGGTTCGGTTCAACAGCCGCGCGCCCAGCCGCGCTTCCAGGCTTGAGACATGTTTGGAAACAGCCGATTTGGAGATGCCCATTTTCTTGGCGGCATCGGTAAATCCCCCCTGATCCACCACATTGGCAAAAGCTTCCATTTCGGTGAGTCGATCCATACCGCTACCCCAAGTCTTCGTTCTTTCGTTCCGTTCTGACGCCAAATCTGGGCGAGATCAGGGCGACGAAGGGATAATATCGCGAATTTCACACGGATCGTCGTGAATGCGGAAACCCTCGAATTTGACGGATCACATCCGGTTTCACGGAAAATTCAGAACGATTGTGGCTGTTTTGCGGCTGAAACGGTCTATCTGCTGGCTTGTTTTGATTTTGAGCCCAAGAGGTAAACCATGAAGCTCCTTGTTGCGTCCATTTCGGCCGGTCTGATGGCAACTGCGGTACTTGCCGGCGGCGACACGCCGTCAAACCCTGATGCGTCGGTCTATTTCGCGAACCTGTCCGACGGCGATGCTGTAACCTCTCCGGTCACGGTCGTTTTCGGCCTGAACGGCATGGGCGTCGCCCCGGCCGGAACCGAGGCCGACAATACCGGCCACCACCACCTGCTGATCGACCGCCCGCGTTTTGGCGAGGGCGAGGACGGGGCCGAGGAACTGACCTATGGCCTTCCGGTTGATGATCACCACCGCCATTTCGGCGGCGGCCAGACCCAGGTGACCATCGACCTGCCACCGGGGAACCACACCCTGCAACTGGTGCTTGGTGACCACTCTCACGTCCCCCACGCAACCCCGATCATGTCCGAGGTCATCACCATCACGGTCGAATAACCGGTAGAATCGCCAGCTTTCCTTGACGCAGGGAATGCCCGGTTCCAAACAACGTATCCGGGCTTTGCCCTGACCTCTCCGGCGCATGGATAAGTGAGGTTCCGCTGTGCCGGGCGGAGCAGTTGTTGAAATTGTCAATCTCGATGTCCGCTTTTTTCAAGTCGTCAACTCATAGGCCCATGACAGTACCAGCTATATGCACCAAAGAGACTAACCACCTTCAAGCATGTTGTGTCGTAGGTAATCGTCTCGATTCTGTCGGGTTTCGTCATGTAACTCCCCAGTCACCAGCCGATAGAACAGCCCCTTCAGTGTGGCATTCAGGGGCCAAATATCACCTATGCTGAAGAACGGTATTGGTTCCGCGCCGTACTTGCTATCAGTGTGAAAGTTGCGCACTCGGTCAGAGTAGTAATCCTCAAAGAATTTTCGCTGGGTGTACGGCACACCATAAATCTCATCCATGTACGCTTGGGCATCATACGAACTAGGGTTTTTGGCCCCCAAGGTTTTCAGTTGCCGCAATATCCTGCTGTAAGCCGCGTCCAATGCAATCGTGCGCGGCGGCAGAGCGTGGAAAATCCGAAACGGGAACGTCGGTCTGCATGAGCCGCAGCAAACTGCGGACAAAGCCCTGCGTTTGGCGAAGGGGTAAGCCGAACACGACGCGCAGGGTCAGGCAGGTCTCAATTGCCAGATCAGAGTAGTGTCGCTGACCACCACGTTTCCCTGACCTTGGCGCGCACCACCCGGATACCGCATCCTCGCTGAACCAGACCGTATCATCACCACGCTGGCGAAGCGCCTCGTTGTACTCAGGCCAATTCGTGACCCGGTACTTGGCCTTCTCAAATTTATCCCGCCGCGACACATTGAATTTGAAAGGCATCCCGCCATCCCGTCGTTAAACCAAGAAACTGGCTACGCTGATGAAACGATCCGTGCAACACAGTCGTTCGCAAGGAAATGCCCGGCCATGTTGCCGATCGCCCGCAGGCCGCGATCTGGCGCGAGGCGATTAACCTGGTCGTCTCGGGCGTTGCCTCGGTCGAGGATGTGGACAAGGCGGTCTGGGCCGGGCCGGGACTAAGATGGGCGGCGATGGGGCCGACCATGCTGTTCAACCTTGGCGCCGGCGAGGGCGGCCTCAGATCGTTCTGCGACCATTTCGCGGACACGTTCAGCGGTTGGTGGGATGATCTGGGCCAGATCTATCTGACGCAGGACGTAGCCCGGCAATTGACCGAAGGTGTCGAAGCCGAAGCCCGGGGCATGACGCCTGCCGAGCTGTCACAACAGCGGGATGCGTTGATCGTCGCCATGCAAAAGGCCATCGCGGGGTTGCGCTGAAAAACCGGCGGCGCTTGCCTGATCGTCACGCAAAGCTCCCCTGACAGAACCAGCCCGGAGACATGGCTCCGCCGTGGCCATAGAACAGCCACAGCCGGTCGCCCTGTTCGGTCACCACCACCCAATAGTCGCGCACGCCGCTACGCCAATCGGGGTCGTCCAGCCACCATTCCGGCGCGATGCGCTCGGGGCCGGTGGCCTGAGCCAGTTGCCAGTCCCGCCCGCGCCAACGAAACCGGTCGGGTATGGTGGGGCCGTCCGGGGCCGTCACCGGTTCGGGGCGCCACATCAGCAGGGGGCGCGGGCGCGGGGGGGAGGGCCAGTCGCGCGCGGGTTCGGACCAGGCCGCAGCAAGGATCTGGGCGGATTTCTCGGGGATGTGGGACGAGGCAGGGTGGCGGCGGGTGATCGTCTCCAGCCCCACCCGCGCGCCCAGCTTGGCCGTAAGGTCATCGACGGCGGTGTTGCCCGCCAGCCGGTCGCGCACGGCGCGGTTGGCCTCGGCATGGCCGGTGACGGTGCGGGCATGGACCGGTTCGGTCTGGACCGCCTCTAGCCGCAGCATGTCGATGCCATACCCCGCGTCGATCCGATCGACCTTCATCTCGAGCAGGGGGCGGATACGGTGCGGGTCGAAACCGGGCCGCGCCAGCCCGATCTCGACGATTTCGGCGGCCTGATCGGTGCGGTGCGCCTCGAGCCGCAGACCACGCAGGCCGCGCCCCTTTTCCTCGAGCCGGGTGCAGAGCACAGGCAGCATCCGGTCGATGGCGGCCATGACATCCTCGTGCAGCCCGATCGGATTGGGCAGGGTCATCCGCACCGCGAAATGATGCGCCGGACGGGCCGGCGAGACCGGTTCGGGCGCGCTGCCCATGGCCTGATCCAGCCGCAACACCAGCCCCCGCCCGAACCGCCGCGCAAGGCTGGCGCGGGGCTGGCCCAGCAGATCGCCGATCCGGCGCAGGCCCAGACGGTTCAGTTGGGCGACGGTCTGATCCTCCAGCCTGAGCGCAGCCACCGGCAACGGGCTGAGCGCACCATAACTTTGCCCCGGCGGCGCGATCCGGGCACCGCCGCTTGACGCCGACACCTGCGGCGCGGCGCCACCGCGGGTCCAGTGCCGCCGTTTTCCGGCGCGGGCGCGGGTGGCGCGGGCCTCCTGGCTGATGGCGTCGCCGTTGCGGTTCGACGCGACCTGCTGCCCCGCATACCGCGCCAGGGCCCAGGCCGCGCCCAGCGTGTCGGCGATACCCGTTTGTACACCCAGACCCATATCGGCGCAGTCGGTTTCGATGACGTCCAGCAGCGCCTGTTCACCTCCGAACAGTTGCGCGCAGCCCGACAGGTCGATGACCAGCCCGTCGGGCGGTTCTTCGGCCACCCAGGGGCTGAACTTTCCCACCCAGCGCCGGAGCGCGGCCAGAAACGCGGCCTCGGCGGGCGCATTGCGGGGGCGGGTGATCAGGGCCGCGCACATGGCATGGGCGTCACGCACCGGCTGTCCCACATGCAGACCGGCGGCCTGCCCTTCGGCATTGAGCGAGGTGATGACCTGCATGTTCGCCTGTTCGGCCACCACGGCCAAGGGGCCGGATTGCAGACCGCGCGCGGCCCGCACCAGCCGTTCCGCCCCAAGGCGGGGGAACCAAAGCGAAAGTATTCGGCGTCTGGACATCCGGGCAACAACAAATGTTCTTTGTTTGTTCTTATTCGGGAATCATCCACCGAGTCGAGAGGGGCCTAGCCGCAGGTCAGCCGCTGAATGATACCGCTGTCATCCACAAAAACATTCAACCGGTCGATGCGGTAATCCTGCGTGGCGATGCTGTCGGGCTCCAGCACCCGCGCCTTGTCCGGCAGGCTGGCCTGAATGCCGGATACCGGTTGCCCTACGGCGCCGGCAAAAGCTTCCCCGTCGCAAAAGGTCAAATCGACCGGGGCCGGTTCTGGTGCAGGGTCGGGGTCACCCGTATCCACGGGCTCGGTTCCTCCGCACGCGGCCAGCAGAGGTAAAACCATGAGAAATCGGTACATTGGCGCTCCTTCACGCGGTGATGTCGGTTCTGTGTGATCTTATTGCAAACCGGCCTGCGATGAAACGAGTGTTGAAGAATCCCTGTAATTGACGCAGGGTCGTGCGAAATTAACAGGGAGAAATTGCATCATGCGTACCCGTGCCGCTGTTGCCCTTCAGGCGGGCAAACCCTTGGAAGTGATGGACGTGAACCTCGAAGGACCCAAAGCGGGCGAGGTACTGGTCGAAATCAAGGCCACCGGCATCTGCCACACCGACGAGTTCACCCTGTCGGGCGCTGACCCCGAAGGCCTGTTCCCGGCCATTCTGGGCCACGAAGGCGCGGGCGTGGTGGTCGAGGTCGGCCCAGGCGTGACCAGCCTGAAGCCGGGCGATCACGTGATCCCGCTTTACACGCCGGAATGTCGCGAGTGCGAATACTGCCTGCATCCCAAAACCAACCTGTGTCAGGCGATCCGGACGACCCAGGGTCAGGGCCTGATGCCCGACGGCACCTCGCGCTTTTCGACGCTGGATGGCGATCCGATCCTGCATTACATGGGCTGCTCGACCTTCTCGAACCACACGGTGCTGCCTGAAATCGCGCTGGCCAAGGTGCGCGAGGACGCGCCGTTCGACAAGATCTGCTATATCGGCTGCGGCGTGACCACCGGCATCGGCGCGGTAATCAACACGGCCAAGGTGGAAATCGGCAGCCGCGCCATCGTGTTCGGTCTGGGCGGGATCGGCCTGAATGTCATTCAGGGCCTGCGTCTGGCCGGAGCAGACCAGATCGTCGGCGTCGACCTGAACCCCGCCAAGGTGGAAATGGCCACCAAATTCGGCATGACCGACTTTGTGAACCCGTCCGAGGTTGAAGGTGATCTGGTGCCCTATCTGGTCAACCTGACCAAGGGCGGTGCGGATTATACGTTCGACGCCACAGGCAACGTTGGTGTGATGCGCGCGGCGCTCGAGTCTGCGCACAAGGGCTGGGGTGAATCGATCATCATCGGCGTGGCGCCTGCGGGGGCCGAAATCTCGACCCGCCCGTTCCAGCTGGTCACCGGTCGTTCGTGGCGCGGCACCGCGTTCGGCGGCGCGCGAGGCCGCACCGACGTGCCCAAGATCGTCGACTGGTACATGGAAGGCAAGATCGAGATCGACCCGATGATTACCCACACCATGGGTCTGGACGACATCAACAAGGGCTTTGATCTGATGCATGCCGGCGAAAGCATCCGGAGTGTCGTGATTTATTGATCCCGCTTCGGGCGGGTGGTGAGGCGGGCGGAAACTTTCGCCCGCCTCTATTAATGGGAAAAATCACTCTTAACTCTAAACCATTGGTTGATCTGGGGAATTGAAGTGATTGAAAAACGAAGTGACCGACTGGCTGTACTGATAGACGCCGACAACATCGCCGCTAAACACGCGCAAGCCATCTTTGACGAGGTCGCTTCCCTCGGCGAAGCCAGCATCCGACGGATTTATGGCGATTTCTCCAACGGATCGCCACAGGGTTGGGACAAGGAAACGCTGGCGCAGCATGCCATCGTTCCACACCAGCAGTTCGCCAATACGACTGGCAAGAATTCCAGCGACATCGCGCTCGTCATCGATGCGATGGACATATTGCACTCTGCCCGATTTGACGGTTTTGTGCTGATCTCTTCCGACAGCGATTTCACTCGCTTGGCGAGCCGCATCCGGGAACAAGGTCTGAGTGTCATCGGAATAGGAATGAGGAAGACGCCCGCAGCATTTGTCGCGGCATGCAAACGCTTCATCTATATCGAGAACCTGGAGCCAAATGTCGCGCCCGAGGCCGCAAACGATAAATCTTTGGCGCAGAAACCGGACTTGAACAAAGCTTATCAACTTATACGAAATGTCGTGCTCAACACGAAGGAGCCGGATGGTTGGGCAAGTCTGAGCTATGTCGGCAGCGAGCTGGGCAAGCGCTATCCCGATTTCGACGCGCGCACCTTTGGTTTCAAAAGATTAAGCGACCTAGTACGCGCAATCGGTCGTTTCCAGGAAACTGGGGACAACGGTGGTTTCAAAATCAAGACGCGCGATGACTGACGCTCTTTGTCCAAGCGCACGCCTCAAGACAGCGTAATCGACAAGATCCCCAGCGCGATCAGGCTGGCCCAGCCGATGCGGTGCAGAAAGCGGGGCTCTTTCAGGATTAAGGCGGCAAGGATCACCGAAACCGGAATCGACGCCTGCCGTACCGCGCTGACCGACGCGGCCTCAGCCCCAAGCTGAAAGGCGGTCAGGATGAACAGGTAGGACAGATAGGACGCGATCCCGGCAAAAATGATACGCCCCGGCGCCAGCGTCCAGCCGCGCACGACCCCCAGAAACGGGGCCGACAGGCGGCGATCTTCCCACGCCCTGATACCGGCAAGCAGTGGCGTCACCAGAACATAGGTATGAAACAGGAAAGGCGCCGGGTCGGCCTGTCGCATTGCATTGGCATCGCTCAACGAATAGGCCGCAGAACCCAACATCGCCATGACCGCCAGCGCGAACGCCTTGTGATCGTGCAGCAAACCGCCCGGCGATTTCTGGATCATCAGGCTGCCCAGCAGAACCAGCGCGATCCCCAGCAGGGTAAGCCACGAGTATTGCTGATCCAGCGCCAGCCAGCTGAAAGCGACAATGGCGATCGGCGAGGACCGGATGATCGGGTAATAGACCGACAGGTTTCCACGCCGCAGGGCCGACAGGGTGCCGTAATAATACAATGTCAGCCCAAGGGCCGAAATCACCACAAAGGGCCAGGTTTCGCGCGGCAGACTCAGGTCTTGCCCGGTTGCAAGCGTATGTACCGCCGCCAGGATCACCCACGTCGACGACACCCCGACATAGCACGACACCGGATGCGCCGCCCCCTTCAGTGTCAGGTCCCGCAGCGGGTGAGTCACCGCCGAGATCAGGACAAGGGCAATCCAGTACAGCTCCATACCTCAGGTCTGGTGCAGGGGGTTGCGCTGCAGGAAAGTGTTGAAATGCACCGTCAACTGGTCATCCCCGATCTGCACCACACCATAGGCCGGAGGCTCGTCACAGAATGCACCGTCGACGCTGGCCGCGTTCAGCGGGATCTGGTGGTTGAGGCTGGGCAAGCTGGTGAATGGGATACCACGCCAGTTCACATAGGTCATGCGATGCACATGGCCAAAAAACACGTGCCGGATGTTGCGCCCGTGCTTAAGGGTTTCGGCAAACGCGTCGGCCTCGACCAGCCGGATTTCGTCCACAAAAGGGATGCCAATGTCGAAGGGCGGGTGATGCAGGAACAGATAGGTGGGTTTGTTCCCCGCTTGGGCAAGTTGCGCCTTCAGCCAGTCCAGACGGTCGGGGCAAAGCTGCCCTTCATGCACGCCCTGCCCGTTCTTGGTGGAGTCGAGGAACAGGAAAACACCCTGGTCTGTCTCGTGCCGGTGCTGGACAAAACCGTTGGCGTCCTTGGGATGGTCGGGGAAAACCGATTGGAACACAGCCCGATCGTCATGATTGCCGATCAGCAGAAAGCAGGGCAGCGGGAAAGCAGCCAAACGCACCTTGAGCGCCTCATAGGCCTCGGCCTCGGCAAATTCGGCCAGGTCGCCCGAAATCACGCAAAAGGCAGCATCGGCGTGCCACTGTTCGATGTCGTTTAGACAGGCGTCCAGCCGTTCGGAAGGCACACCGCCGTTCAACGGGCCGTCCCCGCGAACAAGATGGATGTCCGTGATATGAATGAACTTCATCCGCATATTTCCCTATGATCTGCATACTGGACATTGACGATATCCAACTGTCGCACAAGGCTTGACAACCAGTTCGGTGACCTTCTCGCCTGAACGCGACATGTTTCACGGGTTCGGTTTGGCTTTGACGACCGGCGTCATGTCCGGCGCGACCGAGAGAACACCTGAGGTATCTGGTTCTCGATGATAGAATGGCCGCTCAGACCATTACCTTTTACAGTGAGAATGCTGGAAGCGGAGGTCGAAATCGCGGCGAAGATGCATACGATCTTTCCAAGCCTCCACGGATCAAAAGCTAAACAGGCGGGATTGACCAACTGGTAATGCAGATCAATTGAGGATGGCGACGTATTTCAAGACGCTTTTTTCGCCCCATACCGAGCCATGAAGGTATCGACAGCCTGCAGGGCTACCTCGTCGATCTCTTCCTGCGAAAAACGGCTCTGGATGCCAAAGGCCGCGCGCATCCAAAGCCGGGTTTTGCACAGTTCCGAAAACTGCTCGGCGGCGATCTGGACGTCGTCGATCACCAGTTCTCCCTTGGCGACGGCCTTTTCCAGATATTCGGTCATCTGGCGTTGGCCGTTCTCGGGACCGGCCGCATAGAAAGCCTGTCCAAGCTCGGGGAAACGATCCCGTTCGGCCATGCAGATGCGGAACACCTTCTGCGCGAAATCCGACACCAGAAACCCGGTCAACTGCGTGGCCGCGATAGTCAGGACCTCGCGTGCTGGCTTGGATTCGTCGATCATCGACAGAATGCGTTCGGACATCAGGCGGCACTCGGTCTGCGCCACCTCCATGAACAAAAGCCGCTTGTCGGGGAAATAGCTGTAAAGCGTCGCCTTGGAAACGCCCGCCACGCGCGCAATGTCATCTACGCTGGCGCCTTCGAACCCGTCTGCCATGAAAACCTCGCGCGCGCCTTGCAGGACCTGATCGAATTTTCGACCGGTGCGAAGGATTGCGGCGCTCTGAGTCATGGTGTCTCCTGCGATATTCGGTCTATCAAATGTATAAACCGTTCAGTTCAGTTTCAACGATTCGCCGAAGCAGTTGCATGATCTAGCGCAATTACTATCTTAGAACCGTTCTAATAATGAGGCAGGCAATGCGATTTCTTACTCAGCGCAAACACTTCCGCGACCTGTCCGAGCAAGAGGTCATCGCGCTGGCCATTTCGTCGGAAGAGGACGATGCGCGCATCTATCGATCCTATGCCGAGATGCTGCGCGGCGACTATCCGGCGACCGCCAAGATATTCGACGGGATGGCGGCGGAGGAAGACCAGCACCGTGCCCGCCTGATCGCCTTGCATGAGTCGCGGTTCGGCCCGGTAATCCCGCTGATCCGGCGTGAACACGTGGCGGGATATTATGCGCGCCGCCCCGTCTGGCTGGTAGAGAATTTGGGTATCGACCGTATCCGGACCGAGGCCGAAGCGATGGAGCGTGACGCCGAGCGGTTCTATCTGGCTGCGGCAAAACGCACGTCGGATGCCGCAACCCGCAAGCTGCTGGGCGATCTGGCGGCGGCAGAGGCCGGGCACCAGGCCACCGCGTCGGAACTGGAGCAAACGCATCTGGATGACGAAATCCGCGCAACCGAGGATGCAACTGCGCACCGGCAATTCGTTCTGACCTGGGTGCAGCCGGGTTTGGCCGGGTTGATGGACGGGTCTGTGTCGACGCTGGCCCCCATCTTTGCCACCGCGTTTGCCACGCAGGATACGTGGACCACGTTTCTGGTCGGCGTCGCTGCCTCGGTCGGGGCGGGTATTTCGATGGGCTTTACCGAAGCAGCCTCGGACGATGGGGAATTGTCGGGGCGCGGGTCTCCGGTGAAACGCGGCCTTGCCTCGGGCGTCATGACCACGTTGGGCGGATTAGGTCACGCTCTGCCCTATCTGATTCCCGAATTCTGGACCGCGACAACCATCGCTGTGATTATCGTGTTCTTTGAGCTGTGGGCAATTGCGTGGATTCAGAACAGGTATATGGAAACGCCTTTCTTCCGTGCGGCGTTCCAGGTGGTTCTGGGTGGTGCACTGGTTCTGGCCGCCGGTATCCTGATCGGCAGCGGGTGACGCACGGACTTGTTAATCGGTAAAATCATGTTACCAATTCCACCATGGTCGAGATATTCCTGCGCACATTGCCATTCTTTGCGATCATCGGCCTGGGATACTGGGCCGGGCGCAGCCGTTTCTTTACCGAAGACGCCACGGCCTATCTGACCAAGTTCGTGTTCTATTTCGCCCTGTCGGCGATGCTGTTCCGGTTCTCGGCCACCCTGCCCTTTGCCGAGATTTTCGATGGCCGGCTGATAATTGGCTATCTGATCGGCACCGCCGGCGTTTATGCGCTGGCGACGCTGGTGGCCTATCTGCGCGGGCTTGATGTGCCGACAGCGGCGGTCGAGGCGCAATGCGCCGCCATCGGCAACGTGGGTTTTCTGGGGCTTCCAATGATGGCCCTGTTGTTCACCGAAGCCGCGATCGGGCCGATGATGCTGGTCCTGACAGTCGATCTGGTGGTGTTTTCGTCGCTCATCGTCATCCTGATCAACGGCGGGCGGGACGGGAAACTGACACTGGGTACCCTGCGGCTGATCGGGGTCGGCCTGCTTAAAAACCCGATGATCGTGTCGATCAGCATCGGCCTTCTTTGGTCTGCCATCCGGCTGCCGGTTCCGGCGCCGCTGGAAAACTTCCTGACCATTCTGGGTGGCGCGGCGACGCCCGGCGCGCTGTTCGCCATCGGCGCGTCACTTGCCAGCAAGTCGGCCGAGCGGGTTCAGATCGCGGGCTGGCTCAGTTTCTGTAAACTGGCCGTCCATCCCGCATTGGTCGCGGTTGCGCTGTTGTGGCTGATCCCGGTCGATCCATTCGCCGCCACCGTCGCCATCGCCGCCGCCGCGCTGCCGGTGGCGGGCAATGTCTATATGCTGGCGGCGCATTATGGTGTCGCGCCGCATCGGGCCTCAGCCGCCATCCTGATCTCGACGGTGCTGTCGATCCTGACGGTCCCGGCGGTAATCGCCTGGATCACCTGAGGTCAAAAACGGATCACATAATCCTTGCGGGTGGTTTCGATCACCTCCCACGTACCGCTGAAACCCGGGCGCAGGATGAAGCTGTCGCCGGCTTGCAGCGGGTATTCTGTTCCGTCATCGCCAGTGATGATCGAGCGGCCCTCCAGAATGCGGCAATACTCCCATTCGTCATAGGATATCCGCCATTTGCCGGGCGTTGACTGCCAGATGCCACAGTACAGGCCATCGATTTCTTCCGCGTTCCATGTGGTGAAAACGGGATCGCCAAAGATCACCTTTTCGGGAGCCGGACGTTCGGTTTCCGGTTCCACAGCATCGGTCGTCAGTTTCAGAAAAGTGCTCATGTTCGCGGCCCCTTGCGGTCAACTTGAATTGTTTCACCGTTTTTTTGGCGCATGTCCAGCGCGGCAGCGCTTGCCATGTGGGACAGTTTACCCGGGTTTCTGCCGCAAAAAACGGCAATCCTGCCGCGCACCCGCTGGACCCTACGGCCATCAAAGGGTAGCGATAGGCCAACTGAATAAGGAGCCCGATTATGGAAACCGTTTCCGAGAACAAGGCCTTTGGCGGCGTGCAGGGTGTGTACCGGCATGCAAGCGCCGCGACCAGTTGCGACATGACCTTTGGCTTGTTTCTGCCCGCCGAAGCCAAGGATGGGCCAGTTCCGGTTCTGTGGTATCTGTCGGGCCTGACCTGCACTCACGAAAACGCCATGACAAAGGCGGGCGCGCAAAGCTGGGCCGCCGAACAGGGGATCGCGTTGGTGTTTCCCGACACCTCGCCACGCGGCGAAGGCGTGGCCGATCATGAAGACTACGATCTGGGCCAGGGGGCAGGTTTTTATGTCAACGCCACGCAAAAGCCCTGGGCGCCGCACTTCAATATGTGGAACTATGTGGCCGAGGAACTGCCCGCGCTGCTGACCGAGCATTTCGCCATCGACGGCGATCGGCAGGCAATCACCGGGCATTCGATGGGCGGGCATGGCGCTCTGACCCTGGCGATGAACCTGCCCGGGCGGTTTCGCTCGGTCTCGGCTTTTGCGCCAATCTCGAACCCGACGGGCAGCAACTGGGGCCGCAAGCAACTGAGCGCCTATCTGGGGGATGATGAGGCCGCGTGGGCGAAACACGACTCTAGCCTGTTGATGAAGGAAAAGGGCTTTGACGGGCCGATCCTGATCGACACCGGCACCAGCGACCAGTTCATTGACCTGCTGCGCCCCGAGGCGCTGGCCCATGCCATCGCCGAACGCCGCCAGCAGGCCACCAATCGGTTGCAACCCGGATACGACCATTCCTATTTCTTCGTGTCGACCTTCATGGAAGATCACATCTCGTTTCACGCCGAAGCGCTGTATGAGGAGTGAGCCATGAGCAAGTTCGACTATGATCTGATCATCATCGGCTCTGGCCCCTCGGGGAAATCCGCCGCTATTCAGGCGGGCAAGCTGAAGCGCAAGGTTCTGGTCATCGACCGCAAGGACCGACTGGGCGGGGTATCAGTGCACACCGGAACCATTCCGTCCAAGACCCTGCGCGAAACGGTGCTGAATCTGTCGGGCTGGCGCGAGCGCAGCTTTTACGGGCTGGCCTATCGCGTCAAGGATCAGATCAGCGCCGACGATCTGAAGGGACGTCTGCACAAGACGCTCGATTATCAGGTCGACGTGCTGGAACACCAGTTCAACCGGAACCACGTGGAAACGCTGAACGGACTGGCGAAATTCATCGGCCCGCACGAGATCGAGGTGACTGCGGACACTGGCGAGACGGCCCGGTTGACCGCCGCCAAGTTCCTGATCGCGACCGGAACCAAAACCTATCGGCCCGACTATGTTCCGTTCAACGGCAAGACCGTCGTGGACGGCGATGAATTTCTTGAAATGGATGAGATCCCCCGCTCGCTGGTTGTCATCGGCGCGGGTGTGATCGGGGTGGAATATGCCACCATGTTCTCGGCATTGGATGTCCGGGTGACGCTGATCGAACCGCGCGAGACCTTCCTGGATTTCATCGACCGAACCCTCATTCAGGAGTTCACCCACCAGATCCGCGAAAACGGTGTCGATCTGCGGCTGGGCTCGGCGGTTGAAAAGATCGAGGATGCGGGCACCCATGTCGAGGTCAGTTTGGCCAACGGCCGCCACGTGCGCGCGGAAATGCTGCTGTTTGCCGCCGGGCGCATGGGTGCGACCTCGGCCCTGAACCTCAAGGCTGTGGGGCTGGAAACCGACCACCGCAACCGGTTGGATGTGGACCGCAAGACCTATCAGACCGCCGTGCCGCATATCTATGCCACTGGCGATGTGATCGGGCACCCCTCGCTGGCCTCGACCTCGCTGCAGCAGGGGCGCGTTGCCGCCTGCCACGCGCTGGAGACACCGACCCTGCCAGAAAGCCCCTGGTACCCTTACGGCATTTACTCGGTCCCCGAGATGTCGACCTGCGGCATGTCCGAAGAGGAATTGCAGGAACGCGGTATCCCCTATGAAGTGGGCGTTGCACGGTTCCGAGAAACCTCGCGCGGGCATATCATGGGATTGGAACACGGCATGCTGAAAATGCTGTTTTCGCTCAAGACCCGGCGGGTGCTGGGGGTGCAGATCGTGGGCGAAGGCGCAACCGAGTTGATCCACATCGCTCAAGCGGTGCTGAACCTGAAAGGGACGGTGGATTACTTCGTGCAGAACACCTTTAACTATCCGACACTGGCCGAGGCTTATAAGATCGCCGGTCTCGACGCTTTCAACCGCATGCCAATCCCGGACGAGTTCAAGGTGCGCAAGAAGCCGGTCGCGGTCAAAACCGAAACCGAGGAGGCGGAGAAAAAGGCCAAAAAGGCGTGACGCTTTACGTCGATGCCGACGCCTGCCCTGTCAAGGCCGAGGCCGAGCGGGTCGCGACGCGGCATCGGTTGCCTATGATGCTGGTATCGAATGGCGGGCTGCGCCCATCGCCAAACCCGCTGGTGCAGGTTGTGATCGTGGCCGAAGGCGCGGACGAGGCGGACAAGTGGATCGCCGAGCGCTGCGGCAAGGGGGATGTGGTGGTAACCTCTGACATTCCGTTGGCGGCAAAATGCGTCGAGACGGGGGCGCGGGTTCTGCGCCCCAATGGCGAGGCGTTCACAGCCGCCAATATCGGCCAGCAACTGGCGATGCGCGACCTGATGGCCGATCTGCGCGCCGCCAACCCACTTGGGGCTGGCGGCGGCGGCAAGGCGTTTTCCAAGGCCGACCGGTCTCGGTTTCTGGACGCGCTGGAACGGGAAATCAGGACAGCGCAGCGGAGCTAGGCAACCATTCCACAGACTTAATGTTCGGGGTCATTTGGTGGCACGTCCAACCCGGCCTTTTCCAACCCGCCCATCAGGCGCTCGATAAAGTCACCCGGCATTCCGCGCGCGCGGTAGGGTGCCCGGGGGTCATCCAGGAACTCGGTGTGTTGATCTGTCAGGACAGCCGCCGTCTCTCTGGCTTTTTCGTCTTCTCCGTTCATTGCATAAATGGCCGTCAACGTGGTCAGGCTCATCGGCCCACTTGGCGTTCCCATGCTCAAAAGATGATTGCGAGCCGCTTCGCAATCACCTTGGGCATAGGCATGCAGCACCCAAGCGTTGTCATATCCGGGATGGAGCTTGGGGTTGAGTTCGCGCGCGCGTGAAATCCAATCTTTGCCTGTCTCCCACTCTCCGGAATAGGCCAGAAAGATCCCGAGATCGGCCAAAATCCAGGAATCATTGGGGTTCAGTTCGATGGCCCTGTTTGCATGGTTCATGAAGACGGCTTTGTCATCACCGACCATCTGACTCAAAATCGCCAACGCGTAATAGGCATCGGGGTTGTCGCGGTCTACTTCCAGCGCCCGGTTGGCTGCATCGCGTGCCAGCTGTGCCCAATTCGGAGCGGTATCAAGGGACCGTTTCTTGGATTCCAGATGATTGACAGCCAGTCGCGACCACCCCAAGGAGAACCCGGGCTCTTCTTCGACGGTTCGCAACAAACAGTCACGCGCCTTACGGTGCGCCTCCAGGCTGAATGTCTGGTAGAACCAGAAAGCCAGCAGATAGCATTCATACGCTTTAAGGTTTTCCGGCGCCTTGTCGCGGATCGCCTGCTGGACGCTGGCCTGAAACAGCGGCGCGTCGCTTGAACCGACCTGCGCCGCAACCTTGCTGGCAATCTCGATCTGTATGTCCAGCAGGTCCTGCACACTCAAATCCCGGTCAAACGGACCGGGCGCAGGCAACTGACGACATGTCTTTGCATCTGTAAAAGTTGTGGTGATCCTCAGGTGATCCTTCGACCGGCGAACCGTGCCTCCCAGGATATAGTCGGCACCCAGCTCATCCCGGATCACGTCGCAGCTTGGGTCGTCGCGATATGCGCTGCTCGCTTCTGGCGCAATCACGAACAGGTTCGATGATTTGGACAGCATCGCATTCAGGTCGCGGGTCAGCCCCTGGCCAAAGAAAGCTTCCTCAGGCGCGCCTCCGACATCTTCAAAGGGAAGGATCGCAATCCTGGCGCCGGTGGGCAAACCGGGATTGTCTTCGTCGTCGCGCCCGAACAAGAACACCAACCCAAGCGCTGCGGCGGCCGCTGCGCCCGCAGCGATCCCCAAGCCTTTCCGCGCCCTGCTGAATTTCGCTTTCCTGGCTGCCTCAGGTGGCCACGTCCAGACCTCAACAGGCTGGGAAATCTTCTTCTGCACATGACTGCCAAAATTGCCAAATGTGACATCCACCTTGCCTGCAATCTGCTCTGCGACCGGCTTCGAGATGCAGATGCCACCGGACGGGGCCATAGTTTCGAGCCGGGCGGCAATGTTTACCCCGTCGCCCAAAAGGTTGTCGCCATCCGCCATGGCGTCACCAAGGTGAATGCCCATGCGAAGGCACATTCGCTTTTCTTCGATCAAAGTGTCGTTCCGGTTACCGATTGCGGCCTGTACCCCCACGGCGCAACGAACCGCTTCGACCGGGCTGGCGAATTCGGCAATGACACTGTCGCCAGCGCTTCCGAATATGCGGCCACCATGTCTGGTTACCTGTTCGCCAACAAGGCGCTGGACGGATTTCAAGGCGCTGACCGTACCTTCCTCGTCGCCTCCCATAAGGCGCGAGTATCCAACAACATCCGCGGCCAAGATGGCTGCCAGCCGGCGTTCCAGTCAATCCCCCCTGAAATGAAGCTTGTACTGAAACTACTCCCCCTCAAAACTTGACTGACATAGACGGCAAAGCCGTTGGCAGTTGGCGCTTGCACATCCACTTGCGAATTGGTTCATTCGCCCTGCCCCGTTTCAGACAACCCGACAGGATGAACCCGATGCCCGTAAACGCCGTCATCTTCGACATTGGCAACGTCCTGATCGAGTGGCAGCCCGAGCGATACTATGACCGTGTGATCGGCGAAGACCGGCGCAAGGCGATGTTTGCCGAAGTCGATCTGCATGGCATGAACGATCTGGTCGATCAGGGGCATCATTTTACCGAAACGATCTATGGCTGGGCCGAGAAATACCCCGGCTGGCGCGACGAAATCCGCATGTGGCATGACAAGTGGATTGAACTGGCCGCGCCGGAAATCCCGCATTCGGTCCGGCTGCAACGGGCGCTGCGGGCCAAGGGCGTACCGGTGTTCGCGTTGACCAATTTCGGAGTGCAGAATTTCGACTATTCCTGCACGGTTTATCCTTTTCTCAACGAGTTCGACCGGCACTATGTCTCGGGCCGGATGCAAAGAGTGAAACCGCATGCGCCGATCTATGAAATGGTCGAACGGGACTGCGGTTTGCCGCCCGAAACCCTGCTGTTCGCAGACGACCGCATCGACAATATCGAAACCGCCCGCGCCCGCGGCTGGCAGACGCACCATTTCACCGGCCCGCAGCGATGGGCCGAGCGTCTGGTGGCCGAGGGGCTATTGACCGAAAGCGAGGCCACATGACCATCACACAGATCCCTTTTGCCGAAGGCGAGGCCAATCTCGACTGGTTGGAACTGACCGAAGCCTTGGCCGCCGGCCACAGACTGCCAAAGGCAGAGATTGGCGATACGCTGCTTTATCGTGATCCCGACACCCTATTGTCGCGGGCAGCCTGGATTGACGGGCTGGGCATGGCGGTAAAGACCGCGAACATCTTTCCCCGCAACCCCGACCGTGGGGAGCCGCTGATCAACGGTGCCGTCAATGTCTATAGCGACCATGACGGCTCCCTGTCGGCGCTGGTCGATTTTCATCTGGTCACCAAGTGGAAGACCGCTGGCGACAGCCTGTTGGGGGCGCTGCGTCTGGCCAATCCGGACAGCCGTGAAATCCTGATCGTCGGCGTCGGCGTCGTGGGGCAATCCCTGTGCGAAGCCTTTGGCGCCGCCTATCCAAGGGCCCGGCTGCGGCTGTGGAACCGGACCTTGTCCAAGGCCGAGGAACTGGCGGCATCGCTGGGCGGCGTCGATGTGGCCGCGGATCTGGCCGAAGCGGTGAACCGGGCCGATATCGTGATTTCGGCCACGATGTCCTCGGACCCGGTGATCCAGGGAGAATGGCTGCGCCCCGGGCAGCATCTGAACCTGATCGGCGCCTATCGACCCGACATGCGCGAGGCCGATGACGAGGCTTTGCGACGGTCGCGCATCTTCGTGGACAGCTTTGACACCACGATCGAACATATCGGTGAGATCAGGACACCGCTGGCCGAAGGGGTCATCACGCGTTCGGACCTGTTGGCCGATTTCTATGATCTGGGTGCCTTTTCCTATGAACCGGGCGCAATCTCACTTTTCAAGAACGGCGGCGGCGCGCATCTGGATCTGATGACCAGCAAATACATTCTGGACAAGTGGCCGGGGTGATCAGGCCAACTGCGCCTCGCCGGTCCGGTTTTCGCGGATCGGCAGGTGCACGATGGCGCTGAAGGCGCCGACCCCCACGCCGACCCACCAGACCATGGTGTAGTCGCCATAAAGGTCGTACATCCGCCCACCCAGCCAGACGCCCAGGAACCCGCCAAGCTGGTGGCTGAAGAAGACGATCCCGTAAAGCGTGCCCATATAGCGCAGTCCGTAAAGATGCGCGACCAGCCCCGAGGTCAGCGGCACGGTAGCAAGCCAGAGCGATCCCATAACCACCGAAAAGACGATGACCGATGTCGGGGTGATCGGCAACAGGATGAAGGCTGCGGCCGCGATGGTGCGCCCGGTGTAGATGCCTGCCAACACATATTTTTTGGTGAAATGCTTGCCCGCCCACCCGGCCGCCAGGGTCCCGGCGATATTGGCGAGGCCAACCAGCGAAATGGCGACTGCGCCGAGCGCGGATGTCGTCGTGATCCCCATCGAATGCAGTACGCCGCCCGGTTGGATCGGGCCGCACATCTCGGTCACGAAAGCGGGGAAATGCGCAGTGATGAACGAAAGCTGATAGCCGCAACTGAAGAACCCCAGAAAGATCATCGCATAGGACGGGTCGCGCAGCGCCTTCATCAGGATGTGGCCCATGCTTTCTTCCAGTTCCTGCCTGCCGACCGGGGTCGGCGCACGCATGAAGGGCAGCGTCAGGACAAGCGCCAGGATAAGCGCGGCAAAGATCACAAAGACCTGCTGCCACTGAAAATGACCCAGCAGGAATTCGGCAAAGGGCGCGCCCACCACCTGCCCGGCGCTACCCGCCGCGGTGACGACGGCCAGGGACATCGACCGGTTTGCGTCCGACGACGCCCGCCCGACCACGGCCAGAACCACGCCGAACCCGGTTCCTGCGATGCCGAAACCCACAAGCCAGGCGTAAAGCTGCATCTCGATCGGCGTCACGGACCAGGCCGTCAGGACCATCCCGGCAACATAGGTCAGCGCGCCCATCACGATGGCGCGGCGATCCCCGATCTTCTCGGCAATGGCGCCAAAGATCGGCTGCCCGATGCCCCAGGCGAGGTTCTGGATCGCGATTGCCATGGAAAAGTCGGCGCGCAGCCAGCCGAACTCTGCCGCGATGGGAATCTGGAACACACCGAAAGAGGCACGCACGGCAAAGCTCACCATGATGATGATGCAGCCGACGATCAGGACAGGTGTCAAAAAGCGGGTAGAACGATCCATCAAGAAGTCCCGGTTGGTTGTTCCGGCGACGTTAGCGGGAAAACATGCGGGGTCAATTCAGGATATTTGGCCATGGGGATAAGGGAAATTGATATGACGCAAGGTTTTCCCCGCTTTCCAAGGCGGCAGACGGAAGGTATGCCTCAGGAATGTTTGACGTGATTTCGCTATATTCCGACCGCGTGACCGAAGGCATTTTGCACGCGGACGACGCGCAGGAGGCGGTGCTGCCTGAATTCGAACGCATCCGTTCGGAGCTGGCAAAACCGGTCAAGCGCGGACTGTTTCGCAAACCGCCCCCCCCGCCCAAGGGCTTGTACCTGTGGGGCGGCGTCGGGCGCGGCAAGTCGATGCTGATGGACATGTTTGTCGAAACGTTGGGCGACATCCCGTCGCGGCGGGTGCATTTCCACGCTTTCATGCAGGAAATTCACGCAAAGATGCATGAGGCACGACAACGCGGAGTCGAGGACACGCTGGCGCCGGTGGCGGCCGAGGTGGTGAAATCGGTCAAGGTTCTGGCCTTTGACGAAATGCAGATCACCGACATCACCGACGCGATGATCGTGGGACGCCTGTTCGAGTTCCTGTTCGACGCCGGCGTTGTGGTGGTCACCACCTCGAACCGGGTGCCGGACGATCTGTACAAGGACGGTTTGAACCGGCAATTGTTTCTGCCCTTCATCAAACTGATCAAGGAGCAGCTGGTGGTGTGGGAGATGGTCTCGCCCACCGATTACCGGCAAAATCGGCTGGAGGGAGCGCCTGTCTATTTCACGCCCATCGGCCCCGAGGCGCGGGAAAAAATCCGCGCGGTCTGGCGCGATTTGTCGGGAGGGCCCGCAGAACCACTGGTGCTGCACGTCAAGGGGCGCGAGGTTGTTCTGCCCGCCTTTCGCAACAGCGTGGCGCGGGCGTCGTTCTATGACCTGTGCGGACGGATGCTTGGGCCGGGCGATTACCTGGCGATTGCCGAGGCGGTAAAAGTTCTGGTGCTCGAAGATATCCCTCGCCTGTCGCGCAACAACTTCAACGAGGCGAAACGCTTCGTGACCCTGATCGACGCCTTGTACGAGGCCAAGGTGCGGCTGATCTGTTCGGCGGCGGCGCAACCCGAGATGCTGTATGTCGAGGGCGAAGGCACCTTTGAATTCGAACGCACCGCCTCGCGTCTGCGCGAAATGCAGGCAGAGGGCTGGGGGGCATAAGGGGGCGCGGCCCCCGCCGCCTTTGGCGGCTCCCCCGGAATATTGTCAAAAAGATGAAGCGGTTTAGCCGTTTTCACGCAGGATGTTGCCCGCCAGATAGAGAGAACCGCAAATCAGCACCCGGGCCCGGGAATCTTTGGCTATGATCGCGTTCAGGGCCTCACTCACGCTGACTGCGGTCGCGGCCGCCAGATTGACCGACCCAGCCGCCGCAGCAGTATCTTCAGCACTGAGCGTGTTGGCTTCGCCGGGGATTGAGACGGCTATGAGGCTTTGCGCCTGACCGGCGAGCGGGTGCAGATAGCCGGTAACATCCTTGGTGTTGAGCATGCCGCAAATCAGGTGTGTCGGGCGCGCAGGCAGTTTTGACAGCAGGTCCGCCAGCGCAACACCGGCGGCGGCGTTGTGACCACCGTCGAGCCAAAGCTCGGCTTCGGGCGCGGCCTCGACCAAAGGGCCGGTTTTCAGGCGCTGCATGCGGGCGGGCCAAAAGGCATTTGTCACTGCGGCCTCATAGGCCGCATCGCCCATGTCCAGATGGCGCAGCACGGCAAGCGCCGCGCCGGCGTTCTGAACCTGATGTGCGCCCATCAGGTTCGGCAGCGGCAGGTCGCGCAGGCCGGTTTCATCCTGATAAACCATTCGCCCGTTTTCTTCGTGCACATGCCAGTGCTGGCCATAGGCGATCAGCGGCGCGCCGAGCCGGGCGGCGGTAGCTTCGATCACCTCCATCGCCTCGTCTGGTTGTGGTCCCACGATGCAGGGCACGCCGCGCTTGATGATCCCGGCCTTTTCCGCTGCAATCTTGGCCAGCGTGTTGCCCAGATATTGTTCGTGATCGATCGAGATCGGGGTAATCACGGAAACTGCCGGTTGGTCGATGACATTGGTTGCATCAAGCCGCCCGCCAAGGCCGACCTCGAGCAGCGTGAAATCCGCCCGCGCGCGGGCAAAGGCCAGCAGGGCCGCACAGGTGGTGATTTCGAAATAGGTAATGTTCTCGCCGCCATTGGCGGTATAGCATTCATCCAGAACCGCCGTCAGGTCGGGTTCGGAAATCAGCTCACCAGCAACGCGGATGCGTTCATGAAACCGCGCCAGATGCGGCGAGGTATAGGCATGCACGCTGCGCCCAACAGCTTCCAGCCCGGCGCGGATCATCGCCTGGGTCGATCCCTTGCCGTTGGTTCCGGCGATGTGGATCACCGGCGGCAGCTTGTCTTGCGGATTGTCCAGCGCCGACAACAGCCGCCAGACACGATCCAGCGTCAAATCGATGATCTTGGGATGCAGCGCCATCATCCGGTCCAGGATGAGGTCGGATGTGGGCGCGTTCATTTCTCGGTTTCAGCCTCGGCTGGGGCCGCCTCGGCCTTGGGTTCCTGGACATCCGGCGAGGGCAGATCACCGGCAATCGCGGGCGGCAGATTCAGCAGCATGCGGGTGATGGTGATCAGCTCGTCCCGCATCTCGGTGCGCTTGGTCACCCGATCCAGCATGCCGTGATCCAGCAGGTATTCCGCGCGCTGGAACCCTTCGGGCAGTTTCTCGCGGATGGTCTGTTCGATGACGCGCGGCCCGGCAAAGCAGATCAGCGCGTTGGGTTCCGAAATATGCACATCCCCCAGCATCGCGTAAGAGGCGGTGACGCCACCGGTAGTGGGGTGGGTCAGGACCACGATATAGGGCAGGCCCGCCTCTTTCAGCATCTGCACCGCGACGGTGGTGCGCGGCATCTGCATCAGGCTCAGGATACCTTCCTGCATCCGGGCGCCGCCAGCGGCCGAGAACAGGATCAGCGGGCGCTTGAGTTTCACCGCCTCTTGCGCGGCGGCGATGATGGCGTTGCCCACGAACATGCCCATCGAGCCGCCCATGAAGCTGAAATCCTGTGCGGCGGCGATGATCGGCGTGCGCCCGATCTCGCCGGCGGCGACCAGCATCGCCTCTTTCTCGCCGGTTTTCTTCTGCGCCGCCTTCATGCGGTCGGGGTATTTCTTCTGATCGCGGAAATGCAGCGGATCTGCGGTGGGCGCAGGCACGGCAACCTCGGTAAAGATGCCGCCATCGAACAACGCCCTGAACCGGTCGCGCGGGGTGATCGCCATGTGGTGATCGCAATGGGTACAGACGTTCTGATTATCCGCCAACTCGCGGTGGAACAGCATCGTTCCGCACTCGTCGCATTTCTGCCAGAGATTCTCGGGCACTTCGCGACGCGAGAAAATCGAGTTGATCCGCGGACGGACGTAGTTTGTGATCCAGTTCATGACAGAACCCTGATTGTACTGCGTTCAGGTCACATAAGACCCTGCGTCAGGAAATGCAATCAACGCCTGATGGCAATTCGGGCCGCCAGCCAGGCCGTCAGCATCATTGCGAAATCGACATAAAGCCAGTCACGCAGAAACTCGGTATCCGACATCTCGTAGGGAATCAGGAACAGGGCCAGACCGTCCAGACTGCCCGGCAACGCGACGAAGAGAAGCGCAATCACGTTGTTGAACAGGTGCAGCGCGATTGCCGGTCCCAAGGTGCCGGCCCGCGCCGTCAGGTCGGCCATCAACAGCCCGAACACACCGGACCACAACGCGATCAGAACCGCGTTATCCCCCGCCTGCGCGGGCAGGTAGTGCCCCATCGCAAACAGGACCGACGGCACGACCATCCAGATCAGCGGCGACCGAAAGCGCGCTGCCAGGCTTTGCTGGATGTAGCCGCGGAACAGGATCTCTTCGGCCCCGGTCTGGATCAGGACGGCCAAAAGGGAAAGCGGCAACAAGATCAGCCATTGCGCGAATGGCAGGTTCGGCTCCAGCGGTGTGCCCATGTCATAGGGCGGCAGCACCAGAATGACACCGCCCAGAATCACAAGCACGCGCAGCGCTTGGCGGAATTGGTGGACGGTTTGCCGAAATGGGCCAATGACCGAACCAAGCGAACGGTGTTGCATTTGCCGCACGGCCAGCACGACCCCCAGTATGACGAACCCGAAACTCGCCAGAAGCGTGATCATCGGCCCCGGTGCGGTTCCGGCCAGAAAATCCAGCACCCATTTCTCGGACATTGAGATGCTGACAAGGGCGAACAACGCCGCGTTCAGGGAAAACACTACAACCGCCACCAGCGTCAGGCCCACCAGCACCCGCCAGATCTCGGACCGGGGACGAACCGGCAAGACAAGCTGGTCATGGGCCGAATAGGCCGGACAACCGCCTTCACCGCCCATTTATGGCGTCCATATCTGCGGCAGGAGCGTTGGTGGCGCCGGATTCGGATCCTCCGAACTTCTCGACACGCAACCGGTCGGCCACATTGACAAGGTGCCCGGCCACCGTTTCCAGCAATTGCACCGCCACCGACGAGTCATTTTCTACCACCGCGCGGAACTCCTCGGCTCCGATTCTCAGAAAGCTGCTTTTTTCCTGCGCGATCAGGTCGAATTGACGGGGCAATCCGGTGATGATCGACAGATCGCCGATCAGGCGGCCCGGTTCTACCGTCGAAATCGTGCGGGTCTGACCCTCGTCGTCCTTCCAGCTCAGCAGCGCGCGCCCCTCCAGGCACAGATAGGCAGCATCGGCGGATTGCCCGCTCGAAAAGATCACTTGCCCCGCAGCCGCGTCATACCATTGCGCGGAAAACGCCAGCAGCCGCTGGTTGCGTGCATCGATCTTGGCGAACAGCTCGGTCGAGGCGATGATGTTCAGCTTTCGGCTGAGATCGGCCGCCGCACCTTCGCCCAGTTCAAGCTGCGAGCGTGAAACCCCATCGATGCGACCATCCTGGATTTCGATGAACAGGTCATAAGCCTCGGGATGGGCAAAATGGTCTTCCATGAAGATCATGATCGAATCGGGCAGCAATTCACGCAATTTCTGCCGAGTGCGCAGTCGGCTTTCGGAATCGTGGCTGGCCAGAGCCTTGTCGAGGATCAGGATGTCGGGCCGCTTGATCCCCGCGCGAGAGAATGCCGCGCGTTCCTGGAACACGGTCGGCAGATTGGTGCCCCCCAGACCAGAGGGCAGATCATAGATGATGGCGGCCACGCGGCGGCGCAGCCCGGCCTCGTTCAGGACCTCGGCCACCACATCCTCGATCTCGTCCAGACGAGCGCCGGCCATGATGGACACGCGGCCGTACAGCGCGTTTTCCATGACGGTGAGGCGCGGCACATACTGGTCTGGCGAGACCGGAACAAACAGCCCCTCCATCGCGTTTCGCAGTTTTTCCGCCTGAGTCCGGCGGATCGAGAGGATCTTTTCCTTGTACTTTTCCGGAAAGCTGGGGCCGATCTGTTCGGCCGTCAGCAAGAACGGGACGGTCAACAGCAGGGCGCGCTCGGACTCATCCAGTGCGCGATCCCCACGCGCTGCCCGCCGCCCGGCGATGTCGAGCAGACGGTGATACATTTCGGGTTCCATGCCCAATCGCCGGAACAGCGGGTGATCGGTGTCGTCACGTCCGAACGTCTGCTTGAGGGCCTCGATGACGCCCAGCGCGATATCCCGCGCCTCCTCGGCCAAACCCTGCCCGCTCAGCATTTCGATAAAGCGTTCGTCGCCCGCCAGAAGTTCGGGCGCAATGTTTCGGGTGGGGGCCGCAAAAAGCAGGTTGCCACCCAACGGAACGGCGGGGTTGAACCGCTCGGGATGGAAGCGATGCACCAGATCGGAAAGGCCGCTGGTGGCGATGCGCTCTGCGATCTTCGGGCGCAGATCGACCAACGCCTGCGCCAACTCCGGATGCAAGTCCGGATCCAGGCGCGATCGCAGGGTGCGGCGGAACATGAACTCGTCAATCCCCATCGCCTCGACCAACTGAAACCACCAGTCACGGATCTGCTCGCCATCCTCCAACCCGGCGAGGCCCGGATCGGTCCAGTCCATATCCAGCGGATCGGTGCTGTTTCCAGCGCGTTGCGCCTCGGTCTGGGCTCGGCTGAGTGCACTCGATCCGTCATCCCCCTGATGATGCGGAGATGTCCGCAGCGGCATCAGAAGGTTGTCGCCCAATGTTCCATCAAACAGGTAGGGGCGGGAATGGGCATAACCGACACGGGCCGCAATCACGGCCTGATGCAGATCGTTGAGCTTGTGGCGGGCGACAACAACCTCGCCATGCGAGGGCAGAACCTCGCGGGTCAGAAGATGCGCGATCGCCTGCCGTTCGGAGGCCCGTGACGACTGGATTGCCACACGTGCGCCGGGCGGAATGGTCAGGTTGATGTCTTCGAGGATGATGTTGCCATCCTGATCTTGGACCGTTACCTCCCGCAGTTCGACCGCGCCGCGCAAATGCTGGATTTCCTTTGGGCGACCTTCGAACAAGTGTTCGGGGATCATGTCGCGGGGGGCAAACCGTTCGGTCACGATCTGCCAGCGCAGTGACATGTCCTGCACCTGATTGTAATAGAACAAAAGGTCTTTCCACGGCCCCGACAGATCCTTGTAGGCCGCCAGCGCCGCCACCAGCGCCCCCACGGTGATCTGGCCCTTGATCGCAAGATATCCGCCGACCGAATAGAACAGAAACGGCGTCATCTGCGAGATCAGGTTGTTGAGGAACTTCATGAAGAACTTCTTCTGATAGATCCTGAACCTGATTTCGAACAATCGCCCCAGCCGGTCGGTAAACTGCGCCATCCGGTATCGCCAACCGCCATTGGCGCGCAGGTCGCTGATGCCGGCAGCGCTTTCACCAATTTCGGAACTCAGTCGCCGGACTTCCTGAATCCGGTCCTTGTTAAGCAGGTTGATCTGGCGCTGCAGCATCGGGATCAGCCAGGCCTGCAACGGGATCAACGCCACCGAGGCCAGACCGAACCACACGCTTTGCATGAACAGGAACGTGACGATGGTCAGCATCTGCCCGGCCTGGAACACCGGCTGGGCAACCGCATCGCCCATCAGCCCGCCCATCGGTTCGGCCTCGGATGTGATCATCGACACCAGTTCGCCCTGACTTGTCGTCGCGAAATAGGCCTTGGGAAACCGCATCATCCGCCCGATGAGCGTATATCGCAGACGCCGCAGCATACGTTCGGACAACACACCTTTCATGGTGTTGATGCGCATCTTCATCAGGCCGCTGACCAGAACGGTGGCCAGGAACGCAAAGCACAGAACCAAAAGATACTGCACCTGGGTCAGCGTCACGCCCCAAAGCTCGATCGTGGCGCGGGTCGACCCGATGGCGTCATTGATGATCCGCTTGGGCAATTCCAGCGAGGCATAGAGGAACGGAAAGGACATAACGGTCAGCGCCAGCAGAACAAGCTGCTGCCGTTTGGAATACTTCCAGATGAACGCGAACAAACTGGGTTCCATACCCCGGTCCCTCTGCTGGCTGGAGCAATCCGCGGCGCGCCGCGAAAAACCCACTGCTACCGGGACATTGACGGTAAGCACTGCCCCACTCGATTACAAGAACACGCACGCTTCCCGGAACGGTTCACGCAAGGTTTCAAATTGACGAAATAGCACCCGCCATGCCCGGATCAGAGTACAGAATTTCATTTACCGGTAAATTTTCCGCGCATTGTCTTTATCTTGCCAATGTTCTTTCGCTAAAGAGGAGCCAATCATCCACTCAACGGACAGGCGATGGACAGGTTGCTGGACCGAATTTTGCACAAACAGGCGATGAAACGCTGGCAGGCCGCTGCCAACGGGTCCAAGAGCGCCGATCTGACTGAATTGCGCAGCCAGCGCAACCGCGCCCGAGCCCTGCGCCGCAACCTTGACGAGCTTATCCAGGTCGCGGACGGACGCCTGGCGCGTCCGCGCCTGGGCAGCAATCACTTTCCCCGACCGCACGGCACAGAATGGGCCTGGCGACCCAATCTGTGGCGCGGCCCGATACGCAAACCGGGACTATCCTCGGCGGCAAAACGCGAACAGATCGGTGACGATGTCGCCCTGTTCCACGACTGCCCGCTTTCCGAAATCACCCTTCGCCAGTTGCGCAACACGAATGAAGAGGATTTCGCGCCGTTTGGTGTCTGTCTGGAGGTGTTTGAGTTTCAGGGGTCGTTTCTGGCATTGGCCATCGATCTGCCGCCCGAAGCCATGCAAGGGCTGACGCGCGCTCACATGATCCGCATGGATATGATTGTCGAAGCAGAACGTCCGGTCGGGATAATTGCTCGGCTCAACGTTCAACATGGGCCGAATACCGGGCAGGTGTCTCAAGAGCTGACCACCGAGACGCGCGCAGCAAGCGCCGAATTCGATCTGGCCTATTCCGATATGAACGAAAAACGGGTTGAAAAGATCTGGCTGGACCTGATCATTCAGAATCCGGAATGGAACCAGATCGTTCTGCGCGACCTGACACTGTGCCGCCATCACCGCGCCGATCTGTAGTCGAGGACTGACATGAGCCAGTTGACCCTGACGAAACTACGCCTGGAAAACGGGATCTGGGATGGCCTTGTGACCGGCGCTACCGAACCGCCGCGTCTGGATGTCCGGCATCTTGACCAGCCCGTCGATGGGGTGTCCGTGACACAGGACGGGTCCGGATGGGCGGTTCGAATACCGGTCCCGGCGGCGGCCGTGACCGAAGGCGTGAATTGCATCCTCATCTTTGACACCGAGACCGGCGCCAAACTGGGCGATATCACCCTGATTGCCGGAGAACCGGCAGCAGATGACCTGCGCGCCGAGATCGAGTTGCTAAGGGCGGAACTCGATACGCTCAAACGCGCATTTCGCCGCCATTGCACAGAGGCGTAATCCGTCTTTCGGCAAGTTTGAAACCGCAGGGGCTCGAGGACAATCGAGCCAAAATGCTGGAACACGTGTAAATTCGCAATTCGGAGCAGATTATACGTGCATCCAAATATTCCCCAGAAAATCAAATTTTATGATATAATGTCTGAGTTTTTTCAGCTCAGGCTTAATTATGATCAGCTTAAAGAAGATATTTATTGTCTGGCTCTTCGGAATTCTGCTCTCGGTTTCCCTGCAACCGAGACATGCGTTTGCGCAGGTGCCGCCACACAATCCCGGTGAGATTTGTTTCACGGCCTATTTCTGGTGCTGGGCTGATTATCCCGGCCCGCCAGGAGCTTATTGCGAGTGTTGGTATAACGGCGCCTGGTATCCGGGTTATCTGGGGTGAAATGTCATGGCGAACCAGGATACCCAAAGACCATATGAATCCTCGGAACGTACTGCCGTCCGCGAATTTCTCAGGGATGCAAGGCGGGTTGAAAATTACGCCACCTGCTGCGGATACCTGAATGACGACAAGTTCCTGCTGGCGCTCGAAGCCGCGCACAGGGCCGAAAAAGAAGGTGGGCTGGAAATCGACTCCGAAGCCTACCGGACGCTGCGGTCGGAATTCAACAACGTGATCCGCAGCATCTATCCCGTCACCCTGCTGGACCTGCGGGAATGGAACCCGTTTCAAAGCCGCCAAAGCGCCCGGGATATCCCTTTGCCCTCGCGCATCCTGCATGGAACAAAGAAATGGTTCACCAATCTGACTATCGCGGTGGGCGCATTGGTGCTTTTTGTTCTTACCGGGTTTTACACGGTCTGGGCGCAACGCACCGAATTGCTGATCAGCGAGATTCAGGCCATTGAAAAACAGGATCTGGTGGAACTGGAACGCACCTATCTGGCCTGGCTGATCGGACGTTTGGAGAACAATGGCAGCCATGACAGCCAATGGAATTCAAGCTGGAGCGAGGGGTCGTCTTATTTCGACAAGATCCTCGCCTTCGAGGAAAAGGTCGAAAAGCTGCGGCTGGATGTTCAAAGGGCGGAACAGGAAACCTACCCTCTGCAAAAGACACTCGGCCGGGTCGCTGACTATACCTGTTTTGAACAGGGCGCGGTTTCACCCGGTCCAAGCAACGCGTCTCCGCGTCCGCAAAGAGCGTATCGCGCGCAGTGGCTCAAGATCTTTTGCCCTCAAACCAATACCGCGACGCCATATTTTCAAGGCGGCACGTCGGCACCCGTACAGGTCTCCGCCAACGGAGAAATCGCACCACAGGCCATTCTGGACTACTTCGCGGTCATGAGAGAGACTTTCAGAAGCGTCTCGAACACGGTCGACCTTGGTCAACGCAGCGCGTCCGTATCCCGATCCGCAAAGGCGGTGCAGGCCGAACCTGCCTCGTTCTATGCCGGGTCCGGCATCGATTTCACCGCACCTCTCCGACCGGATCAGTGCGAGGACGAGGTGAAAAAGATACTGGCCAGTATTTCGGGTATGCTGGCAACGCAGGGCGCCGAGTCAAGACGCGTTGCAAGTTCGCTGCAAAATCCCGAGATCCTGTTCGATATCACGTTGCGCACCAAGCTGATCCAGTTCATCCGCTGCGCCCGCAAGCAGGAACCCCTTTCACCGTTCCATTGGCTGGGCTCGGGCAAATCGTTCAAGATCGACAACACGTATCAATTGCAACGGGAATACCGCGTGGTGTCCAAATGGTGGCTGCCGTCGCTATACGGCGCGTTGGGGGCCATGGTTTACACGCTGGGGTTCATGCTCAGCCGCACCAATCCCGATCCCAAGTTCTTCCGCTCGGTCGTGCGCTTGATGATGGGATCGCTTGCCGGTGTTGCCGTGGTCAATTTCTTCACCCCCGAGGTGGCCAACATGATCTATGTGCCGTTCAAATCGATCGGGCTTTTGGCGCTGGCATTCCTTGCCGGGTTTTCGATCGAAGTGGTTCTGGCGCTATTGCGCAGCATCATCAACCGTTGGAGCGAGCGGGTGTCGACCGTTGGCAGCGGGGCGCATTGATCGCAGCAAAAAGGGCCGCTCGATGGCGACCCTTGTCAAGAATAGCCTTTTTATCAGTTCTCGGCACCAAAGGCGGACAGCCCTTTCAGAATGTCTATTGCATAAGCCAATTGATAATCCTGCTCGCGCAGTTCGGCGGTTGCCTCCGCCTTTGCACGATCTTCCTCGATCTGGCGGACTTCGTCCTCGGACAGGCTGTCATTGTTCAGACGTCCGCGCAGGTCAGCCTCGGAGCGGGTGCGCGGTTTCTTGTCTTCCTCTGCCTCTTCCGCAGGCTGGCGGCGTGGCTGTTCGACAACAATATCCGGGCTGACGCCCAGCGCCTGAATCGAGCGACCCGACGGCGTGTAATACCGCGCCGTGGTCAGGCGCATCGCGCCATCGCCACGCAACGGCATCACCGTCTGGACCGAACCCTTGCCAAAGCTCTTGGTGCCCACGACAATCGCCCGACGGTGGTCCTGCAAGGCACCGGCCACGATTTCCGAGGCCGAGGCCGAACCGCCATTGATCAGCACCACGACCGGCTTGCCCAGCGCCAGATCGCCGGCGGTCGCGTTGAACCGCTCGCCATCTTCTGGGTTACGGCCACGGGTCGATACGATCTCGCCTTCTTCCAGGAACGCGTCCGACACCTTGATCGCTTGCGTCAGCAACCCGCCGGGGTTGTTGCGCAGATCCAGCACGACGCCGTTGATCTTGTCGATGCCGCCCGCTTCCTCGATCTGCTTGTCCAGCCCTTCCTTGAGATTCGGATAAGTCTGATCGTTGAAGGTCGTCACCCGCAGCACCACGCTGGTGCCTTCGGTGCGGGCGCGCACGGCGGTCAGCTTGATCGTGTCACGGATGATCGTGACATCGAACGGCTCGGCCTCGCCTTCGCGAACGATGGTGATCACGATTTCGGACCCGACCGGCCCGCGCATCAGGTCAACTGCCTTGTCCAGGGTCAGGCCCAGAACGCTTTCACCGTCGACATGGGTGATGAAATCGCCCGCCTCGACCCCGGCCTCGTCCGCCGGGGTTCCGTCGATCGGCGAGACAACTTTGACAAAGCCCTCTTCCTGGGTGACTTCGATACCCAGACCGCCGAATTCGCCGCGCGTCTGCACCCGCATCTGTTCCGCGTCATCGGGCGACAGATAGCTGGAATGCGGATCCAGCGATGTCAGCATGCCGTCAATGGCCGCTTCGATCAGTTCATTCGCCTCGACCTCTTCCACGTACTGGGCGCGGATGCGTTCGAAAATGTCGCCGAACAGATCAAGTTGCTCGTAAACTGTTGCGTTGTTCTTTGCTTCCTGCGCCAGCAGAGGACCCGCGATCTGCGTTGTCGCGATCACGCCCGCTATAGTTCCGGCCAGACCGGCCATCACGAATTTTTTCATACTCGTCTATCCATCCTTGTCCGTTCGGAACCACGCCTCGGGGTTCACCGGGCTGTTGCCTTCTCTCACCTCTATATAGAGCGTTTCTGGGCGGTCAGTTCCAGTGCCATCACCGCTTGTTGACAAAATAGCGCCGATTTCCGGTGTAGTGCCCGCCATCAATCCGACCGGGCTGCCCGCCGGAACCACCTGACCGGGGGCGCCAAAGACCTCCTGCAACCCGGAGAAAACGAACAGTAAATCCGGCTGTGGCTCAAGAATGACCACGTTTCCCAAGTCCAGCAATGGACCGCGATACCGGATCGTCGCCGCAGTCGGAGAAACCACCAACGCACGTGGCCGTGTTGCAACGATCATACCGTTGCGGGTGATTCCGGCGGCGTCCGCCTCTCCGGCACGTCGCAACACGACACCCTGCACCGGCAATTCCAATTCGCCCTTTTGCGTTGAAATATCGGCGTCGGTCGCCGCGATCTCGCCCGCTGCGATTTCGGACAGGCCGCTGGCAAACCCTTCCAGCGTTTCTGTCGAGGAAATCAGGATCGCAGCCCTGACAGGGTCTTCGGTAAACCGGCGCGGCAGATCGGTTCGGTCCGCCACCGCCTTGCTGAGTTCGGCGCGCGCCTTTTGGACACCGGCCAATCCATCCGCAAGAGTATCCGCTGCATTCTGCTGTAGCTGGCGCAGGGTCTGCACCTCGGTCAGATCCTGTCGCAAGTCTTCTGCTCGCGCATTCAGGGCAGGTGCCACCTCGGCCATCATCATGCCCGACCGGGCCGCACCCAAAGGCCCAACCGGATGCAGCATCAGAACCGGCGGCGGTGTGGTTTCAATGGTTTGCAGCACACCCAGAAGATCCGATATTTCGTCTTCTCGCGACCGCAATTCAGCCGCCAATTGCGCCTCGCGGGTCGCTGCCTTGCGCAGACCGTCGCGCATCGCCGCCAAACCTGCCTCAAACGCCTGAATGGTCGTTGTCAGTGCCCGCACGCGGTCGCGCGCGCTTTCGGCCTCATCAAGAGAGATTGTGGCCTGCTCCAGCATCGCAGCCGCCGTGCGCGCCGCGCTGGCGGCATCGCTTTGGGCATTGGCCGCACCGGACCATATCAAAGCAGCCAAAAGAGCCGCATGGAATTTCATTTCAGCAGGCTCTCGCCCGTCATTTCGGGCGGTTTGGGCAACCCCATCAGGTCAAGGATCGTCGGCGCCAGGTCAGACAAACGCCCTTCGCGCAGGGTTGCCCCGGCTGGCCCACCAACCAAGGCGACCGGGACCGGGTTCAGAGTATGCGCCGTGTGCGGCCCGCCGGTAACCGGATCGGTCATGGTTTCGCAATTGCCGTGATCAGCGGTCACGATCATCGCGCCCCCCGCCTTTTCCAGTGCGGTCACAACCCTGGCCAGACCCTGGTCCACTGCCTCGCAGGCCTTGATCGCGGCTTGCAGATCGCCGGTGTGCCCGACCATGTCCGGGTTGGCATAGTTGGTGACGATCAGGTCATACCCCGCTTCGATCGCCTCGACGAACTTCTCTGTCACCTCGGGCGCGCTCATCTCTGGTTGCAGGTCATATGTCGCGACCTTGGGCGATTGGGGCATATGGCGATCTTCGCCCGCCTCAGGCTCCTCCTTGCCGCCATTGAGGAAGAACGTCACATGCGGGTATTTCTCGGTTTCGGCAAGACGAAACTGACGCAAGCCCTGCTTGGCCACCCATTCCCCCAGCGTGTTGACGATATCGCGTTTTGGGAAAACCGTGGTCATATAGGCGTTGTGACGGTCGGAGTATTCGACCATGCCCAGCAGCGCCGCCAACTTGGGGCGCGGGCCGGTTTCAAACTCGGCAAAGCCCGGCTCGCCAATGGCGCGCAGGATTTCGCGCGCCCTGTCGGCCCTGAAATTAAGGCAGAAAACGGCGTCTCCGTCCTTGATTCCATGGTATCCGGAAAGGACCGTGGGGGCGATGAATTCGTCTGTTTCCGATTGGTTATAGGCGTGATCGATTGCGGAATGGGCGGTGCTGACCGGGCGGCCTTTGCCGTTGACGATGGCCTCGTACGCCTCGGCCACGCGCTCCCAGCGGTTGTCGCGGTCCATGGCGAAATAACGGCCACAGACGGTAACGATGCCAGCCCCCTCGGGCAGGCGCTCTTCCAGCTCGGCGATATAGCCGAAGGCGGATTTCGGGGCCACGTCGCGTCCGTCGGTGATCGCGTGAAGCGCCACCGGAACACCAGCCCGCGTGATCGCCTGCGCGGCAGCGACAATGTGGTTCACATGGCCATGCACCCCGCCGTCCGAGACCAGTCCCATCAAATGCGCAACGCCGCCAGAAGTCTTTGTTTTCGCAATGAAATCACGCAACGTTGCGGTCTCGAAAAACGATCCGTCCTCGATAGCCAGATCAATCTGGCCGAGATCCATCGCCACCACCCGCCCGGCGCCGATATTGGTGTGGCCGACCTCGGAATTGCCCATCTGTCCGGTGGGCAATCCCACATCCGGGCCGTGGGTGATCAGCCGCGCGTGCGGGCCTTGCGACATGATGGCGTCGAAGGTGGGGGTATGCGCCAGAACCGGAGCGTTCGAACGCGCGTCGTCAGACAGACCCCAGCCGTCGAGAATGCACAGGACAACAGGCTTGGGCACGGGCATGGCGGGTCTCCGGAAACTGCTCTTGGCGGTCTTCTATCGTGTGCCCGCCCAAGGGTGAACCTGCTTTTTTGTAGCAGTTTGTACCGTGATTTCAGGGGCCATTGTCCGAAATGTACAATCCACGCGCCTCAGGATTGTTCGTGTCTGGCAAAAGCCTCGGCAAATTCTGGATGCCAGCGCGACAGCGCGGGCCGGTTTTCCAGGATATCCCCCAAGGCCCAGGCGACCCGTTTCCTGTCGCGTTCCGGGGTGACGTCATTGTCGGGGCAGAGGATATAGAAATCCCCCGCCGACATGCGGGCGATCAGGTGATCCACGGTCTGTTCCGAGGTCCAGGCCGCGGCCGGTTTTTCCGGCATGTGGCGGGCGATCATGCCGGTATAGGTGAAACCGGGCACAAAGAGATGCGCCGAGATCGGGGCTTTGGCCTGTCGCAGGTCATGGGCCAGCATCTCGGTCAGAACCTTCACCCCCGCCTTGGAGACATTGTAGGCCGGGTTGCCGGGTGGCGTGGTGATCCCCTGTTTGGAGCCGGTGTTGATCACCACGGCGGGTCGCTCGGCGGCCACCATGCGGGGCAGGAAAGACTGCACGCCGTTGATCACACCGAACAGGTTGACCTCAAGCATCTGCCGCCACGCTTCGGGGTTGGTCCAGCTGGTGCTGGGGCGGGCAATGCCGGCGTTGTTCATCAGCACCGCAACCTCGCCCGCGGCAAAGGCGGCATCGGCCAGCGCCGCGACGGATGTTGCATCGCTGACATCGGTGGGTACGGCCATCACGGTGACGCCGTCGCGGGCCAGCTTGGTGATCCGGGCGGTGGCGGCGTCCAGCGCCTCGCCGGGCAGATCGGCCAGGACCACCCCCAGCCCTGCCTGGGCAAAGCGTTCCGCCGCCGCCAGACCGACACCACTGGCACCGCCGGTCACGACGGCCAGACCGCCCCGTTCGATCGCTTGAGTATACATGTCACGTCCTCCGATTGTCTGGGTCTATCCCCGCATGTTCTGTTTCATGGTGCCGATAAAGGTTTCGTCATCCTGCGCCTTGCGCGCATCCAGCAGCGCCTCGGCATCGGCACCGGCGCGATAGCGCAGGCGGTCGCTGCCGTCGGTCACCGCGTTCCAGATCACCCCGGCCACAACCTCGGGTTCGGAAGGCGACGTCGCATAAAATCCCATCGCGGCCTGCATGCCAGAGATGGTCGGCAAATATTCAGGCATGGTTTCATCCATCACGAATTCGAAAGACCGCCCCCCGAAATCGGTTTTGATCATACCGGGTTCAACGATCTTTACCTTAACGCCAAATGCTTCAAGCTCGTAATGAAGCGCCTCGGACAGGCCCTCTACCGCGAATTTGGTGCCGTGATACAAAGTGCCAAGCGGAAAGGTCATCTGCCCACCGATGGAAGAGATGTTGACGATGGTGCCGGATTTTTCGGTGCGGAAGTGGGGCAGCATTTCCTTGGTTACGGCAATCAGACCGATCACGTTGGTGTCGAACTGCCGCTGGACCTGCGCCATCGAAAACGCCTCGAGCGGGCCATAGGCGCCGTAACCCGCGTTGTTCAACAGCGCGTCGATCCTGCCGAATTTCGCAATCCCCTGTTCAACGGCAGATGCGATCGTGTCGGGTTTGGTGACGTCCAGCGCCGCAACCAGAGCATTCTCAGCCGCTTCGAATTCGCCACCGTCGCCGGGATTGCGCATGGTGGCGATCACGTTCCAACCCTGTGACAGGAAAAGCCGGGCCGTGGCCTTGCCGATGCCCGAAGATGCGCCGGTGATGAGTATGGTCTGTGGCATTGGGACCTCTTTCTGTTGGATGTGATCCATACCTATCAACCGGATCGGGATCGGCCTTGCCCGATCCTCCGAATGATCTGCCTGATCCTCCGAAGCTTTGGGATTTAGTGTTCATTGCCCACGCCATCCGGTCTATGTTTCAAACGCAGGAGGGCTGTTCCGATGATACCCAAAGATCTGGTCAGCGAGGTTTTCAGCTATGTCAGGGCGCGGGATGCGTTGGGATCCGGGTGCGAGACGGGCGTCAAGGGGCTGTACGCCATTGGCAACCTGGAAAAGACCGCCTGTTCGGCGGCGTTTTATGATCCCATCATGTGTCTGGTACTGCAGGGTGCGAAAGAGGCGCATATGGGCGGGCGGGTCGTGCGCTATGGTGCGGGCGACACACTGATCGTCAGCCACGCGGTGCCGGTGGACGCGGCGGTCATTCAGGCCAGCCCCAATGCCCCCTATACCGCGCTTGCCCTGCGGCTGGATCTGGCGCTGGCGCGCAGCCTGTATGACGAGATCGGCGGAGTGGCTGAACCCGAGGGCCACCTGCATTCTCTGGATGCGGCGGCCAGCGATGCGGCCCTGATCGACGCGGTGGCGCGGTTGTTCCGGCTGTCGTGCGACCCGGTGGAGGCCCGCGCGCTTGGCCCTTTGGTGCTGAAGGAGATCCATTTCCGGCTGCTGCGCGCGCGTCACGGCGGCATGTTGCGCCAGCTGCTGCGGCACGAAAGCCCGGCCAGCCGGATTTCCAGAGCCATCGCGCTGATCCGCAGTGATTTCCGCCAGCCGATCCCGGTTGCCGATCTGGCCGCTGAATCGGGGATGAGCGCCTCGGCCTTTCATGAACATTTCAAGGCGGTGACCTCGACAACACCGTTGCAGTACCAGAAAGAGCTGCGCCTGCTGGAGGCGCGACGGCTGTTGATGTCGGGGGGCCATTCGGTTGCATCGACGGCGTTCGAGGTAGGGTATGAAAGCCCCACCCAGTTCAGCCGGGAGTATTCCCGCAAATTCGGTCTGCCGCCGAGCGTCGAAAAATCTGCATCGGCCCTGTTGGCGGGATAGCTCAGGTGCCGCGCTGCGGTGACATCCGGCGCATCATCCAAAAGACATAGGCCGACAGGATCGCCGCCATGAAACACCAGATCGAGGTGAAGGCGTAGGAGGCGAACAGAAAACCGATCGCGACAGAGGCCGCGATCAGCCAGCCGAAGATGCGAAGCTGCCGGTGGCCGGAGCCGATCAGGGGCACGACGATGATGATCGCATAGACGACCCGAACCGCAACCTTGAGCATCTCGGTGGGAAACATGTGAGGGTTTTCGTAGCGGATGGAATGATGCACCAGCACGATTTCAAGCCGTTCCGGATGATAAAGAACCGGCAGGAACAGCAACATCCCCAGAATGAACCCGGCCACGGCGATCCACGAGAACAGCTTTCTCCGCGCCGGGCCCGGTTCGATCAGCGCCGAGGAAAGCGGCACCCAGAACGGCCAGAACCAGTAGGCGAAGAACAGAAAGACCATCTCGGGCCGCAGGGGCAAGGGCGTGGCGCCGTCAAGCGAAAGCCACAGGAACCCTTCGGCCAGCTGCTGGATGCCGAAGAACAGCGGCAAGGTGGCCAGCGCGAGGTAACGCCGCCCGGCCCGGCGCGCGGCGGCGGTGGTGAAATAGCTGCACGATATCAGGGCGGCGCCAGCGACAAAGCTGGCCTGGGCGGAAAAACACATGGTGCGGGAAACTTACTATGTTCGCGCCGATGCGCCACCGGGTGGCATGTGTTTTTGCCGGGCCGTTACTTTTCCGCACGCGCGGCTATGGCCCTGACGACATGGCGCAGGGCCTTGGCCGCGCCCTTGCGGTCGCCCGACCGCCATTTGCCGTCAACGATATCCAGCGCCGCATCAAGCCGCGCCGCTGCCTGCGGGTCCTTTTGCGATCTGGCCGCGACCAACTGCCCGGCACGCGCCCTGAGCCGGGTCCAGCGCGTATCGGCCAGAGGTTCGGATGCGGCGCTTGTCTGGGGCGCTGCAGGCCGGTCCTGCAGCACGACCTTGAGCTTCAGCCCCTGGTCGTGCAGGAACCGCTTGATCCGGCGGGCCAGCCGAGGCGGCGGGCGGTTGTCGCAGCTGAGCGTCATCACCCGACCCCGCGTCGACGCCGTGCCGAAAGCCACTTTCGGGGTCTCGCCCAGTTGCCGTGCCATCCGCCCCATGACATCCGGCGCGCGGTCGCGATGCATGACCAGAACGCTGGCTTCCACCGAGTTGCCCAGGCAAAAGCCATAGCTGACCGGCCTTTGCCGCGACAGCGACACCATGGTTTTGAGGTCTTCGGCATCGGGGGGCGTCGCGCTCATCCCCACCCTCGCGCCCTGATCAGCCGGTGCAGGCCGACCACGGCAACGATCCCCACACCCGAGAACACCAGCAGCGTCGTCCAGTCGAGTTGTCGCATATGCGCGCCCAGCCAGGTCGACAACAGCGTGATCGGTATGATGCCAACGGCGGTTGTCCAGACGAATGTCCAGAGCGGCACGCGGGTCAGACCGGCGGCATAGTTGATCAGGTTGAACGCGACCACCGGCAGGAATCTCAGGACCAGCAGCGTGAAGGCGCCCTGTGTAAGGGTCCAGTCATCCAGCCGCCGCGCCTGCGACTGGCTGAGCCAGCCCCGCACGACATCGCGGCCCAGCCAGCGGGCAAGGCCAAAGGCCACCAGCGCCCCCGGCATGGCGCCGCACCAGATCAGCGCCGCTCCGGTCAGCGTACCGAATATCGCCCCGGCGCAGATGGCCAGGATTTCAGCCGGGAACGGCACGAAACTGTGCAGGATCATCAGCCCGATCACCATCGCGGGCGCCCACATCCCATAGCCGCGCAGATAGGCCGCCATCTGTCCGGGCGTGGCGAAATACTCGCCATAGGCATAGGCCGCCCATGTTCCGGCCACAAGAACGGCCAGCACCCCGGCACAGAGGATCAGGCGGGCGGTTGTGGTCATGGTTGGTCGGGTCCTCGGCCAGTTCGAGATCCAGTATAAGGGACCGCACCGGGAATATCCTATTGATTTCCCTTCGTCCTCGCGAAGGTATGAACGCGGTTTTTGGGCGGCAGGCGCCTTGTGGCGCAACCCGGCAAAGACGCAAGGCCGCGCATATGCTTCTTTCTGGTTGCAAATACCCCAGGGGGTTTGAGGGACAGCGTCCCTCAACGAAAATCCAATAGAGCGCCAAAGGCGCACTATTCGATTGCCCGCACCCATGCCCCGCGCTGGCGGAGTTGCGTCGAGCTGACATGTAGCATCGGCACATCGGCAAAACACCACGCGGGCGCCTCGGAGCGCCCCAGCAGATGGCGGGCCTGCCCGTCGATCCGATGTCGCCCGAACGCGCGTGCCGCCGGCGACATCCGCGCTGCAATGCGATCCCCCGGGCGCGCGACGACACCCACGGGCACGGTTTCCATGATCGACCGCCAGTTGCGCCATTTATGCAGTTGCGCCAGATTGTCGGCCCCCATCAGCCAGACAAACCGCACCCCCGGATAAAGCACCCTGAGCGCCGCCAACGTGTCCGCTGTTGCCCGCGTGCCGATTCTGGCCTCGATATCGGTGATTTCGACGCGCGGATGGCGCATCAGCGCACGCGCCGCCGCCATGCGCTGGTCTAGCGGCGCGGGACCACGTTCCTTGAGCAGGTTTCCCGGCGACACCAGCCACCACACGCGGTCCAGCCCGAACGCCTTCATCGCCTCGCGGGTGATGTGGACATGGCCCTGGTGCGGCGGGTCGAACGAACCGCCCAGCAGGCCGACCACCTGTCCGGGGCGCGCAAAGGGTATGGAGTGCCTCATCATTCTTCGCTGTTGTTCAGAACTGGCGACGCTTGTCAATCGACTGGACTGACGTCGTCGCCCAGCCGGATCAGCCCCGACCGCAGCACTTCGGCACACCAGCCGCCATGCCCGCGCACCGCCGAATAGCCTCCCTTGCCCAGCGCCTCTTCCATCCGGCTGCACGGCGCGCAGATCACGCCGAGGCGCAGAACCGCCTCACCCACCCGCACCTCACGCCCCTTGAGGGCGGACAGGTTTATTCCGGAAACGACAAGGTTGCGCCGCAGGATATCCGGCGCCACTGACCCTTTTCCAAGATACGCCCCAATCGGCGCCAGATGCTCGGCCTGGATCAGCGTCACCGCCCGCTTGCCCGCCCGCGCGCGGTCACCCTGCAACCCTTCCGGGCCGACCTGAACCGCCTCCAGGGCGCGCATCGGGGCGCGCCGCTCGGGCCGCACGCCGATCCAGCGCACCCGTCCGGGCTGTGCCCAACCCGCGATCAGTTCGGCCAATTCAGGCATTACCGCTCTCCTCCCACCGGAATAAAGCTCAGGTCCGGCAGGCGGTCCAGCGGATAGCTGCTGTGCAACCGCCAGATCGTGTCCTGATCCTGCTCCAGCGGCCGCAGCGTGCCGCCGGGAAAGGCCCGGGTCCGCAGCGCCAGCGCGATATCCGACATCACACCCGGATTGTCGCGGAAATAGGAATGCCCATTGCCGCCCGCACCTTCGACCCGGATGAAGTGGATCAGCCCCACCTTTTGCAGCGCCGCAAGCTCGCCCGGCGCGAAATCCGACGCATCCAGTCGACCGAACCGTGCCTCCTGCGTCAGCACCGAGGCATAGGCCAGCGCCTTGTCCCTGGGGTTGATATAGACGTTGACCTGCTCGAAGGCCTCGGAAAACCGCTCGCTGATCAGCCGCTGGCGCACCGTGCCCACATCCAGATCGGGCGCGGCCAAAATCAGGGTTCCGGTCTTCATGGTCAGCTTGGGCTTGTTGCCCCGTCCCCGCTCGCGGATGACCAGTTCGCGCAACGCCGACGTCACCACGTCCGTGCCCCGCGAATGCGCCACGATATCGATCTGGTCGACCTCGGGCACCGAGGCCAGCAGATCCAGCAATTCCTTGAAATGATAGACTGAAAACTCGCTCGATTCGCGGTCTTTGAAATACTTGAACAGGCCCGGGTTTCCGGCAGGCCAGGAAAATGCCAGCGGGATCGACTGCCGCCCGGAATAGTGCCAGATATTGGTCAGCGTCGTCAGCGCGTCGTCGAATTCGTTGTTGAACCCGTGCACGTAGATCAGGATGTTGCCCGTCCCGCTTTGCCGTGTCTGTTCGGCGATGGCGGTGCGGAACTGATCGGCATAAAGCTCATAGGTCCGCCTGGCGCCCGCCTCGGTCTGCAACCGCCCGTCGCGTCGTTCCGATACCAGCGGCGTCTTGGAAAAGCGGATGTGGTCGGCAAATGACGCCACATTCAGCCGGGCCGGGCGCTGCGTGCTGCCCGCCTGGGTCTGCGCCAGCAGCGCGTTCCAGCTGTCGACGCCGCTGAAGGCGACCGTCGCCGTGCCGTATGACATCGAATCCGAACGCTCTGACAGATACACTACCTCGCCATTCTCTTTCAGATCCTGCGACCGGTCGGTGGCATACAGAACCTGCGGCGTCACGCTGCGATAGACGGGCGGAACCCTGTCGGCCTGATAATTGCGACCCTCGGCATAGACATTGGGAACCTTCGCCAACCGATCCGTGCGCGAGGTGCATCCCGCGAGGACCAGACAGGCAAGGCCAAACAGCCCAAGCAATCCGGCAGTTGAACGATTCCGCATGATCCGATGCCTCCTTTGCCCCGAAAGCACTGCAGAAGGCCGAAAAAATCAAATCAAACCTGCGGCATGTCTTCTTCATTTCTAGACGATTGCCCCTCCTCACGCCTTCCGCTATCACACCGCCCAACCCGAATTCCCCTTTCCAGAGGACACGACATGGCCGCCTATCAATATGTCTACCACATGCAGGGTGTCTCCAAGACCTACCCCGGTGGCAAGAAGTGCTTCGAAAACATCCACCTGAGCTTTCTGCCCGGCGTGAAAATCGGCGTTGTCGGCGTCAACGGCGCGGGTAAATCGACGCTGATGAAGATCATGGCCGGTCTCGACACCGACTTCACCGGTGAGGCATGGGCCGCCGAAGGCGCCAAGGTTGGCTATCTTCCGCAGGAGCCGCAGCTGGATGAATCGCTGACCGTGCGCGAAAACGTCATGCTGGGCGTAGCTGAAAAGAAGGCGATCCTCGACCGCTACAACGAACTGGCCATGAACTACTCGGATGAAACCGCCGACGAGATGGCCAAGCTGCAGGACGAAATCGACAGCCAGAATCTGTGGGATCTCGACAGCCAGATCGACGTGTCGATGGAGGCGCTGCGCTGCCCGCCGGACGATGCCAACATCGCCAACCTTTCGGGCGGTGAGAAACGCCGCGTGGCGCTGTGCAAGCTGCTGCTGGAAGCGCCCGACATGCTGCTGCTGGACGAACCAACCAACCACCTGGACGCCGAAACCATCGCCTGGCTGCAACAGCACCTGATCGACTACAAGGGCACCATCCTGATCGTCACCCACGACCGGTATTTCCTGGATGACATCACCGGCTGGATTCTGGAACTCGACCGCGGCCGCGGCATTCCTTACGAGGGCAACTATTCGGCTTGGCTGGAACAAAAGGCCAAGCGGCTGGAACAGGAAGCCCGCGAGGACAAGTCCAAGCAGAAGACCCTGCAGCGCGAGCTGGAGTGGATGCGTCAGGGGCAAAAGGCCCGTCAGGCCAAATCCAAGGCCCGGATCAACGCCTATAACGAGCTGGCCGAACAGTCCGAACGCGAAAAGCTGACCCGCGCCCAGATCGTCATCCCCAACGGCCCCCGCCTTGGCGGCAAGGTGATCGAGGTCAACGGGCTTGCCAAGCACATGGGCGACAAGCAGCTGATCGAAAAGCTGGACTTTGCCCTGCCCCCCGGCGGCATCGTCGGTGTGATCGGCCCCAACGGCGCGGGTAAGTCGACGCTGTTCAAGATGCTCACCGGGCAGGAAAAACCCGACGCCGGCACCATCGAATACGGCGACACGGTGCAGCTGTCCTATGTCGACCAGTCCCGCGACGACCTGAAAGACAACGACACCGTGTGGGAGGCGATCACCGGCGGGGCCGAGATCATCCAGCTGGGCGACGCGCAGGTCAATTCCCGCGCCTATTGCTCGTCCTTCAACTTCAAGGGCGGCGACCAGCAGAAAAAGGTCTCGCTGCTGTCAGGGGGTGAGCGCAACCGCGTCCACATGGCCCGCCTGCTGAAAGAGGGCGGTAACGTCCTGCTGCTGGACGAACCAACGAACGACCTCGACGTCGAAACCCTGCGCGCGCTGGAAGACGCATTGGTCGATTTCGCCGGCTGCGCCGTGGTGATCTCGCACGACCGCTTCTTCCTCGACCGCATCTGCACCCACATCCTGGCCTTCGAGGGCGACGCCCATGTGGAATGGTTCGAGGGCAACTTCGAGGACTACGAAGAGGACAAAAAGCGTCGCCTGGGACCGGACGCGCTGGAGCCCAAGCGGTTGAAGCATAAAAAGTTTGTGCGGTGAGAATTCTTGACGCACAACCCATGGTGGTTTAGGCATTGGGCTAAAGATTGAGTGAGTTCAATGCCTAGTTTCCAACGAATAGAATTTGACAAACCCCAATACAACTATTTTCAGCTAGCTTATTTTGGAAAGCATGCCGATAGGAATCGCGTCGATATGTACGATGCGAGCGCTTCATTCTACGGTTTCTCCCGAACCATTTCGATTCTTGGGCACTATTACTCGACTGGGAAAATCAACGCCCACGCACCCAAGAGCGAAGTTAGAGTTTTTCTAGAAACCTCGGAAGATGGTTCGTTTAAGCAAACCGTTATGGCTGCGGCGGTGGGAGCTGTTGTATCCACCCCGCTGGCGATCTTTATTACCAGAGCAATAGATTCATGGATTCCGTCTCCTGATTCACAGACACAGCAGATAATAGATTTGTTGAGAGAACAAAATGAAATATTGAAGCAGCAAAACTCACTCAGCGCTTCTCCAGACCAAGTTAATAAAAAAATGGAACTGGACACCAAAAATGCAGACGAGTTCATTGAAGCGAACAAGGACCAAATGGATGTTGTAAGGAGCATCACCGCAAATTCTTTTAAGGATATTTTCCGCCCAGTTGGAAGGAGCGCAAATATCGTAGGCATCACCTCTGGTATTTCAAGATTCCCAATTGGAGCAGTCAATCCTCGTGCGTTGTCCCTAATTGAGGCAGACCGACCAGACGAAGAACACCTATTCATAGTCGGCGTTGTAAGCTCATTTAGTCGCAACTCCAAAACTGGAGTTATGTTTGCTCCGGATTTAGGAAGAGGCTTTAGGTTCGAGTATCGAACCAGTGAAAAGCTTCCTCCTGAAGATGATTTTTCTTGGAGCCAGTACTATCAGCGACCAATCCGAGTTTCGGGAAGGTTTGTTCGCTTTTTTGACGGTAAAATAAAGAAGTTCTTAGCCGATTATGTGGAACGGGTAGAGAATTTAACCCACTAGCAAGTGTAGGATGGGGTTTCACCCCATCTTTTGCCCAACATGCACGTTTCGACACACGCGCGATGTATTGTCGAACTTCCAACCTCCCCCCAACACCACCGTCCCGAATGATGGGGTAAAACCCCATCCTACGGCTCCCCGAACAACCCTTCCATGGGCACGACCACCCCATTCCGGATCAACCCGGCCTGCGCGGATATCACGATGGATTGACGAATACGGCCAATCGGTCGGGTGCTCTACCAACCCGTGTTTGACGGGGTTGTACCAACAATAGGCCATGTGGTTGCGGTAATCCTGTTCGTCGCGAATGGTATGTTCCCAAAACCGACGCTGCCAAATAGGCGCTTCGCGTTTGTTGGCCCGTAGGCCGGGCTTCAGCCCGGCATATCTGCCGGATGTCACAACGGGTAGATGCGTGAGTTCGGGTGCCGGGCTGAAGCCCGGCCTACGGTTTGCCTTGTTCACGCGCATGGTGAACCGCGCCTTGATCGCACCCCACCGCGTTGAATAATCCGCATCCCCCGGCGGCAAGGTCCACACCGCGTGCAGATGATCGGGCGGCACGACAAAGGCATCGCACCAGAACGGCCGCTCACACCGGGTCACCAAATAGGCTGCACGCAGATGAGCAATTTCCCGGGTCAACAGGTCCGACGAACGGTCACTCAATGACACGGTAAAGAAATACTTCGCTCCGGGAATACGGACGCGGCGATAGTCGGACATGCCGAAAGATCACCCAAGACCCATTAAAGTTCGGTGAACCGCCCCCTGCTGCCTTAACCCGTATTCCGTCACAAGGAACCGGGTCGGCACGGCCCCGGTGATCCTGGCCAGATCCTGCGTGCTCTGAAAGACGTGGCTGCCCAGTTCCATTTACGACACCGCCGAGCCATCGGCGTCCACGACGCCCGGACCTCAAGACACCCCCGCGAATCACCGCACCATATTTGCGCAACTCCGCCATATCCCTGCCCAAATCTCGGGTTTTCCTGACAGGACACTACTGGGAGTGCTTCGTCATGGCCCTTATCTTTTTCGCCAGCGTCGCCGGGCTTGTCGCCGCCATCGTGCAGGTGTTTGTTTTCGATCTGTCCATCTCGATGGCTGTCGCAACGTATCTGGCCTTTGCTGTCGCCTCGACCCTGATCTTCGGGTTCCGTCACCTGGGGCTTGCGCGGCGGTCGCGCAAGAATGGCGGGGACGAGATTCTGGAAGCCGAAAACCGCGATACGGCGGCGGATCGGCTTGTACGATCCGGACAAACGACCTGAAAAAAAACGATACATTTCGAACAAAACCTTGCCAGTCGCCTTTGGCAATGCCATATCCCCATCGCTATCGTTTTTCTATTTCGACCTACTGTCTCCGACCACCGGCGCTCAGTCTATCGATCCAGACGACGCTGCCAGGCTGCCGCAATTCCGTGGGCAGCAACAATCAGGAGATACCGGAATGCCCGCAGGCACCGTAAAATGGTTCAACACCACCAAAGGCTTTGGCTTCATCGCACCCGAAACAGGCGGCAAGGACGTGTTCGTGCACATCTCTGCTGTCGAGCGTTCGGGCCTGACCGGCCTGGCCGACAACCAGAAAGTCACCTACGAGCTGCGCTCGGGTCGTGACGGCCGCGAAAGCGCGGACAATATCGAACTGGCATAAGCCATTGACTGGGCGGGATTAATTCCCGCCCTACGTCCTTACCCAGCCGACGATCTGCCCTTCGCGCAGCGCCCCGGACTGGCGTTTCCTTTCCTTGCCCTTTTCAAAGGCCACCATGGTCGGAATACCGCGGATGCGATAGCGCCCGCCGGTCGACTGGTATTTCTGCGTGTCCAGCTTGACCAGACGCGCCTGTCCAGCCAGCTTGCCCGCGGCCCTGGAAAACTCCGGCCCCATCATCTTGCACGGCCCGCACCACGGCGCCCAGAAATCAACGACCAGCGGCAGATCGTCGTGTTTCGCCGCCTTTTCGAGAATCGCCGGATCGACGTCCACTGCCGCGCCACTCACCAACCCAGACCCGCATTTCGCGCATTTGGGACCCGCCAAAAGCTTGTCACCAGGTATCCGGTTCAGCTGGCCACAGCTCAAACAGGTCAACGTTGTTTCAGTCATCTCCGGGTCCTTCAATAACCACATTTCCCAGATAGGAACCGGGATGGCCCTGCGCAATCGGCCGCGCTTAACCAAATCTTATGAAGGTCCAGCCAATCATCGAGTCATTTCAAATATCACAAAACTGTCAGGGGGCTTCTGCGCCCGGAAACTATTGCCCAAATTGGTACTGTCATGAGAAAAATCGCCCACCCTCTTTGGCCCGCCCTGTCCAGCCTGACCCTTGCCGGGTTTGCCCATTTGATTTCGCTCCCGCAAGAGCTGGGCGCGCATCCCTGGTGGGCGGACAAGGTGATCTGGATCGGTCTGCCCATCGGTCTTGCGCTGGTCGGGCTGGCCTGGGTTCTGTCCATTCCTCGCAATCTCCAGTTGGTGGGGTTCACGCTGTTTGCCCTGGCCGCGTTTCTGGCGGCACAGGGCGGCAAGACGCAGTTCGCCGCATCCTACGCCGAAGACCTGCTTGCCGGGCAAATCTGGTATTTCGGCTGGGTGATCACCTGTGCTCTGACGACCGCAGCTTCGGCATCACTTTTCTGTTACACACGCAAGGTGGATTGACCGGCACGGACCTCCCGCCGAAACTGGACCTATTGGTTTTGTTGTTGAAAAGGGGATTGAAATGATTTCGCGCCGCGCTTTTCTTGCTGCTGCAACTGCGGCCGGCGTTCTTCCAGGTCAGGCGAATGCCAAGCAAGCCGTCGAATATGACCCGACGCCACAGATCGTCAGGATCAAGAAACAGTTCCTGCCCGGCCAGTTGCTGATCGTTCCGCGTTCCTTTTACCTTTATTTCGTGACCGAGCCCAAAAAGGCGATCCGATACGGTTGTGGCGTGGGCAAAGCCGGGTTGGAGTTCACCGGAACCGCGACCATCGACGTCAAGAAGGAATGGCCCACCTGGCGCCCCACCCAGGAGATGATCGAGCGCGATCCGGTGGCCTATGGCAGATTTGCAGACAACGACTATGTGCAGCCGGGCGGCACCGACAACCCGCTGGGCGCAAGGGCGCTGTACCTGTTCCAGAACGGGCAGGACACATATTTCCGCATTCACGGCACCAACCAGCCCGAAACCATCGGCCACGCCGTTTCCAACGGCTGTATCCGGATGCTGAACGAACATGTCATGGATCTGTATGAAAGGGTGCCTATCGGAACGGTCGTGACCGTTGTCTGATCCCCGCGCGTCGGAGGCGCGAAGGCCATGATCCGAATCTGGAAAATTGCCTGCCTGCTCTGGCCCGGAGCGGTCTTGGCCGCTTCCGCCTATCAGCCGCCTGACTCTGAGGTCGCGATGGTCAAATCCCGGCTCACACCGCTTCAATATCTATCTTTCGCCGCCGGGTTTGAGTATTGCGGATATCTTGGTTGGAACCAGTTCGGGAATTTGACCTTCACCGTCATTACGCGCGGCGACGAAAGCGGTTGCACGCCCGCAATACCCCGCAGCGGTTTCACCCCGATCGCCTCGTTGCACACGCACGGGGCCTATGACGCCTTTACGCCTGCCGAATTCCCGACCGTACTGGATCTCGAGGCGGATCGCGACGAAGGCGTCAACGGTTATGTCGCAACGCCGGGTGGTCGTCTTTGGTTCATCGACAGCAATGCCATGGTCACCTATCAGATCTGCGGCCTGGCCTGTCTGCCACAAGACCCCAATTTCCGCGCCGGTGACGATGGCATCATCCGGCAAAGCTATACCCATGACGAGTTGATGCAACTGGAATACACTCACTGACGCCCGTCACGGGGCGGACCAGTCGACACCCTCCGCCTCTTCGATCTTCAGCCGTCCTTCGGGCCAGGGCCGCGTCAGTTTCCCGGCCTGCGCCTCTGTCCCGCTCAGCCACAGCGGAATATCCCGAACCTCCAGCAACACCCCCATCCGATGGTGGATCGGGCGGACGTCATCGTTCGGCTCACAGGTGACGATCGCAACCTGATCCACCGCCATGCTGGCCGAGGCCTGCCACCGGTCGGTGATCGCGGCGAAAAACAACAGCCCGCCTTTGGCATCCGATATCCGCCACGCGGTCCTGCGCCGCGCCGGCCCTGTCCATTCATACCAGCCGTCGGCGGGAACCGCCGCGCGGCCGACACCGGAAAACGCCGATTTTTCGAACACGGTTTCCGAGCGCGCGTTGATGATCGTTTCCATCACCGGACGCCCGCGCGCATTGACCCGCCCGACCGGGATCACCCCCCAGCGCATTCGTGTCAGCCCGTCGGGGCCGAACACGACGACCGGTTGTCCGGGCTGAATGTTGCGGCGCGGCGGTTCACTGGCCAGGTCCCCGACCGATGTGTCCAGCCGTTGCGCCACCTGATCGGCGGGTGTGGTCAGAAACAGGCGCCCAGGCATGGCAAATCACTCCGCCGCACCGACGCGGTCCACCAGTGCCAGAACATGCGGCCCAAGGTTTTCGACAATGGCCGCCACGCCCCTGGCATTGGGATGGATGCCGTCGGGCTGCATCATCTGTTGGACTGCCGCCGAATCGCCCGATCCCAGCCCCGCAAAGAAATTCCCGGCCAGCAAGGTGTCATGTTGCCGGGCCAGATCGGGATAGATTGCATCGAACGCGGCCTTGTATTCGGGCCCGTAATTGCCCGGTGCTTCCATCCCGATCAGCAACACCTCAACCTCGGCGCTGTTCGCAACCGTCAGGACATGATCCAGATTGGCCCGCGCCTCGGCCGGATCAATCCCGCGCAACAGGTCATTACCCCCCAACACCACGATCATAGCGTCCACATCGGGCGTCAGTGTCCATTCGACCCGCGCCGCCCCACCCGCCGTGGTGTCGCCGGACACGCCGGCGTTGATCAGACGCACATCCGCCCCGTTCCCGGCCAGCCATTCGCGCATCTGCGGCACGAAGCCCTCCTGCTCGATCAGGCCGAAACCCTGCGTCAGGGAATCCCCCAGCGCCGCGATAACCACCTGTTCGGCAGAGGCGGGCGCGCAGATTGCAACCAGCAGGCCAGCGGTTAAACTCTTGCGCATGAACGATTTGGCTCCATATCCAGTCAGGTACCCAACTCACAGGACCCGCCGATGACCGACCCCGTGCTTATTCTCAAAGATGCCTCTTTGTCGCTGGAAAGCAATGCCGGGCGTGTCGATATCCTGCACGACGTTTCGCTGAGTGTTGAGCGCGGCGAAACGCTTGGCCTTGTCGGTCCTTCGGGTTCGGGCAAGTCATCGCTGCTGATGCTGATGGGCGGGCTGGAACAGGCCACGCGCGGGTCGATCACCGCCCTGGGGCAAGACCTGACCCGGCTGGACGAGGACGCGCTTGCCCGTTTCCGCCGCGACAACATGGGGGTGGTGTTCCAGAACTTCCACCTCATCCCCACCATGACCGCGCTGGAAAACGTCGCCACGCCGCTGGAACTGGCAGGCCACCGCGACGCCTTTTCCCGCGCCGAGGCCGAGCTGGACACCGTTGGCCTTTCGCACCGGCTCGACCACTACCCCGCGCAACTGTCGGGCGGCGAGCAACAGCGCGTCGCGCTGGCCCGCGCTTCGGCCCCGCGCCCGCAGATCCTTCTGGCGGACGAGCCCACCGGCAATCTGGACGAGGCCAACGGCCACGCCATCATCGACCTGCTGTTCGGCCTGCGCGACCGGCATGGGGCGACACTGGTGCTGGTGACCCACAGCCACGAACTTGCGCGCCGCTGCGACCGGGTGGTCCGGCTGCGCGATGGCCGCGTCGATACCGAAACCCGCCGCGAGGCCGCCGAATGAGCCTGCGCCAAGCCGCCCGCATCGCCCGGCGCGAACTGCGCGGCGGATTGCAGGGGTTCCGCGTCTTCCTCGCCTGCCTCGCCCTTGGTGTTGCCGCCATCGCCGCCGTCGGTTCCGTGCGCTCTGCCATCGAGGCCGGGCTGGCCCGCGAAGGCGCCGCACTGCTTGGCGGCGATGCCGAGCTTGAATTCACCTATCGGTTCGCCAGTGAAGACGAGCGCGCCTGGATGACCGGCAAGGCCGATACCCTGTCCGAGGTCGTCGATTTCCGCTCGATGGCGGTGGTCGACCGGGCAGAGGAAACCGACCGGGCGCTGACACAGGTCAAGGCCGTCGACGGGGTGTATCCGCTGGTCGGCACTGCCCGCCTGTCCCCCGACATACCCCTGCCGCAGGCGCTGGCGGGCCGCGACGGGCTGCCCGGCGCGGTCATGCAGCGTGTGCTGATCGACCGTCTGGGCCTGCAGCCGGGCGACACTTTCCGGCTTGGCACGCAGGATTTTGTTCTGATGGCCACCCTTGTCCACGAACCCGACGGCGCGGCAGACGGGTTCGCTCTTGGCCCGCGCACCCTGGTGCTGACCGACAGTCTTGCCAATTCGGGCCTGTTGCAGCCGGGTACGCTGTTCTCCACCAAATACCGGCTTGACCTGCCCCCCGGCGCTGACCTTGCCGCGACCGCTCGCGAAGCGAAACGCACATTCCGGAACGCCGGCCTGCGCTGGACCGATGCCCGCAATGGCGCCCCCGGCATTGCCGAGTTCGTGTCGCGCCTCGGCGCATTCCTGATCCTCGTGGGCCTGTCCGGCCTTGCGGTCGGCGGTGTTGGTGTTTCTGCCGCCGTCCGCGCCTATCTGACCGGAAAGACCGGCACCATCGCCACCCTGCGCACTCTGGGGGCGGACCGCACCACCATCTTCCAAACCTATTTCCTGCAGATCGGCGCGCTGTCGATCCTCGGCATCCTGATTGGCCTTCTTCTGGGCGGTCTTGCCCCCGTCCTGCTGGCCCCGCTGCTGCAAGCGCAATTGCCGGTACCGGCGGTGTTTTCGCTCTATCCGGAACCGCTGTTCGAAGCCGCGCTTTATGGCCTCATCACCGCCTTCATCTTCACTCTCTGGCCATTGGCCCGCACCGAAGACATCCGGGCCGCCGCCCTGTTCCGCGACGCCCTGTCGGCATCGCGCGCCCTTCCACGCGTCCGCTACGTGCTGGCGACCGCCCTTGCCCTGGCGCTGCTGGTCGGGCTGGCCGCATCCTTCAACGGCTCGCCCCGCCTCACGCTCTGGACAGCCGCGGGTCTCACCGGTGCCCTGATCCTGCTGGCGGCCTCGGCCTATGGCATCCGCGCCCTCGCCCGCCTCACCCTGCCGGGCGCACGGGGGCGTCCTGCTCTTCGCTGGGCGCTCGCCGCCATTTCCGGCCCACGCGAAGGGGCTGCATCGGTCGTCCTGTCGCTGGGCCTTGGCCTGTCGGTCCTTGCGGCAGTCGGCCAGATCGACGGCAACCTGCGCCGCGCGATCTCGGGCAATCTGCCCGATGTCGCACCCTCCTATTTCTTCGTCGACATCCAGAAAGACCAGATGCCCGGCTTTACCGAACGCCTGTCCAACGATCCGGCGGTCAGCGGCATGGAAAGCGCGCCGATGCTGCGCGGCGTCATCACCCGGATCAACGGAAAACCTGCCCGCGACGTGGCGGGCGATCATTGGGTGCTGAGTGGCGACCGGGGTGTGACCTATTCCGCCGCCCCACCGCCCAAGGCCCGCCTGACCGCCGGGGAATGGTGGCCCGACGACTATTCCGGCCCCCCGCAGATCAGCTTCGCCACCGAAGAAGCGCAGGAAATGGGCCTTTCCCTCGGCGATACGCTCACCATCAACATCCTGGGCCGCGACATCACCGCCGAAATCACCTCGTTCCGCGAGGTTGATTTCTCGACCGCCGGCATGGGGTTCGTGTTGTCGATGAACCCCGCTGCGCTGGCCGCCGCACCGCACAGCTTCATCGCCACGGTCTATGCCGAGGAGCAGGCCGAGGCCGCCATCCTGCGCGACCTCGCCACGCAGTTCCCCAACATCACCGCCATCCGTGTCCGCGACGCCATCGACCGCGTGTCCGAGGTGCTGGGCGGGCTGGCAACCGCCACATCCTATGGCGCGGGTGTGTCGTTGCTGACCGGGTTTCTGGTGCTGATCGGCGCCGCCGCCGCTGGCGAACCCGCCCGCCGGCACGAGGCGGCGATCCTGAAAACGCTCGGCGCCGCGCGCCGCCGTATCCTGCTCAGTTTCGCCCTGCGCGCCGCACTGCTTGGCGCGGCGGCGGGCCTTGTGGCGCTGGCGGCCGGTTTGCTGGGCGGCTGGGCCGTCGCAACCTACGTTTTCGAGCTGAACTTCACGGTAATCTGGCCCTCTGCCGTCACCATCATCGGCACAGGGATAGGCGTCACCCTCGCAGCAGGGCTGATCTTTGCCTGGCAGCCGCTTTCGGCCCGCCCCGCGCAGGTCCTGCGGGCCAATGATTGACCCAAGGCATGCGGTTCAGCCTGCGCTCAGGCGCTTTGCCGCAGACAGGCCACCGGCTGCAGGATTTTCAGCAGGTCCGTGTTGTCACAAACCAGCGCATCCAGCGTGATCTCATCCAGCGAGGCATAAAAGGCCTGCGCCGCATCCCGCAGCGCCAGCCGCAACCGGCAGGCATCTGTCAGTGGACAGGTATTGTCGGCATCGGCAAAACACTCGGCAATCGGCAGGTTGCCTTCGACATCGCGGAATACCTCACCGATCCGGATCTGTTCGGCGGGCCGCCCCAATGACATCCCCCCGTTCCGACCGCGCTGGGTGCTCAGATAACTGAGCTGGCTCAGCTGGTTGATCACCTGGGCCAGATGGTTTTCGGAGATATTGCATACCTCGGCGATCTCGGCTTTCGTGACCAGCCGGTCCTGATGCGCGGCACAATACATCAACAGACGGATGGCGATATTCGTCCTCTTGGTAATGCGCATGTGTTCCTCCTCGAATTTCACGGTGGAACCTTATTGCACGCGTTCCAAAAAAACTGTTTGACATACATCAATTGCTCACATGACAACAAACCCGATGAAAGACCCGTATTTCTTTGGCTATGGCAGCCTCGTCAATCTCGCGACACATGATTTCCCCGATCCGCACCCGGCCACGCTGCGCGGCTGGCGGCGTGCCTGGCGGCACACCGATCTGCGACCGGTGGCCTTTCTCACCGCCATCCCTGCCCCGGACAGCGAAATCGAAGGCATGATCGCCCATGTACCCAAAAACGACTGGGCGGCACTGGACGAACGCGAATGGGCCTATGACCGGGTGCCCGCGACCCGGGCCATCTCGCACCCGCTGAAGGGAGACGTCGAAATCGCCGTCTACGCCGTGCCGGAACACCGCCACACAGCCCCCTCCGACCGCTACCCGATCCTGCTCAGCTATATCGACGTCGTGGTCCAGGGCTATTTGCGCGCCTATGGGCCGGACGGGGCCGACCGGTTCTTCGCCACCACCGACGGGTGGGGCGCACCGATCCTGAATGACCGGGCCGAGCCGCGTTATCCCCGCCATCAGCAACTCCGCCCGGAAGAGACCGAATTCGTCGACGACCGCCTTGGGGCGATCTCGGCAAAAATCGTCCAGACCGCCTGACGAAAAAGGGCGGGTGCCCACGCGCCCCGCCCGTCTTCATCTTTTCACAAATACTCTCGCCGAAGGCACGCGCCCGTACGGGCGCGTTCACTCAACCGCGGGCGCGGATCACCTGCATCAGCGGCAACAGCGCGGCCATCTCCGGCCCCCGCTCCATGCCGGTGACCGCCTTGCGGAGCGGCATGAACAATCCCTTGCCCTTGCGGCCCGTGGCCTCCTTGACGGCCTGGGTCCACGTACCCCAGGTCTCTCCGTCATACGGGCCTTCGGGCAACAGCGCCATCGCCTCGGCGATGAACGCGCGGTCCTCGTCTTCGATCAGCGGCTCGGCGCCGTCGCGGCACAGCTCCCACCAGCCCTGAAGATCGTTCAGCGTTGTGATGTTCTCGCGCGCCATCAACCAGAACGGCTCGGCCAGATCATCCGGAACGCCTGCTGCCGCCACCGCATCGGCCACGTCCGACAGGGGCAGCATCTGAAGGTACTTGGCGGTCAGCGGGAACAGGTCCTGCACGTCGAACTTGGTCGGCGCGGCGCCGAACCGGGTTACGTCGAACCCGTCGATCAGCTCCGCCATGTCGTTTCGCATTTCAACCGGGTCCGAGGACCCCAGCCGCGCCATCAGGCTCAGCAGTGCCATCGGTTGGACGCCCTGCTCGCGCAGGTCGCGCAGCGCCAGCGTCCCCAGACGTTTCGACAGCGCCTCGCCCTGCGGTCCGGTCAGCAACGAATGATGCGCAAAGCTGGGAGGTGTTCCGCCCAGCGCCTCGATGATCTGGATCTGGGTGGCGGTATTGGTCACGTGGTCGGACCCGCGCACCACGTTCGTCACACCCATTTCGGTGTCATCCACCACCGAGGCCAGCGTGTACAGCACCTGCCCGTCCGCCTTGATCAGCACCGGGTCCGAGACCGAGGCGGCGTCGATCGAGATGTCGCCCAGAATGCCGTCGGTCCATTCGATCCGCTGTTGATCCAGCTTGAACCGCCACACCCCGTCACCACGCTCGGCGCGCAGCGCGTCCTTTTCAGCCTCCGACAGCGCCAGCGCGGCGCGGTCATAGACCGGCGGCTTGCCCATGTTGAGCTGTTTCTTGCGCTTGAGGTCCAGCTCGGTCGGGGTCTCGAACGCCTCGTAGAACCGCCCCATCCCGCGCAGCTTGTCGGCGGCCTCGGCATAGCGGTCCAGCCGCGCGGACTGCCGTTCGACGCGGTCCCACTGCAGGCCCAGCCATTCCAGATCCTGCTTGATGGCGTCGACATATTCTTCTTTCGACCGTTCGGGATCGGTGTCGTCGATGCGCAGGATGAAGGTGCCGCCTGCCTTGCGGGCAATCAGGAAATTCATCAATGCGGTGCGCAGGTTGCCGACGTGGATGTAACCGGTGGGCGACGGGGCGAAACGGGTGGTGGTCATGGGTGTCTCCTGTTGCGCGGCTCTTGTCACATGGGCGGCATTTTGTCCAGCGCGGCTGAACGCGCCTTTCGGCGCGCATGCCTCCGGCGGGCGTATTTTTCAAAAGATGAAGCGGGTCAGGTCGGGTCGACCGGCCAATGGGCCGCCAGATCGGTCAACCCCGCCCGGATCAGTTCCGCCAGCACGTCCAGGTCGATATCCGCCAGCTTGTTGACATACAGGCAGGACTTGCCGGTCTTGTGTTTGCCCAGCCGGGCAAGGATCTCGCCGAAATCCGCATATCCCGGCATGATATAGATCGAAAGGGCGGATTTGCGCGGCGAAAACCCGGTGGCCAGATAGTCGCCCTCGCGGCCGCTCTTGTAGACATAATGATACCGGCCATACCCCACGATCGACGGCCCCCACATCACCGGCGCAAAACCGGTGACCCGGCGAAACAACCGGTCCAGTTGTCGCGCATCCCTGGCACGGTCGACGGGATCCACCGACGCCAGAAACGCCTCGACCGCCTGTCCGGTAGGAACGGTTTTGTTATTTGCCTTCGCCATGTCCCGTTTCTACAGCTTTCTCTGACGCCGCACATCCCCTCTGCGCGCGCGCACACTGCCTTATCCGGCAGCCGCGCTAATGTCGTTTGTCAAAATACCTGTTGGAGGCTGATCCATGACCGTGAAACTGACCCGCCGTTCCGCCTTGGGCGCCGCTGCCGCTCTGCCTCTGGCCGCAGCCGCAAGGCCCGCATTGGCCGCTGAAACTGGCGCTTCCGAACCGCCTATCGCCCGGTCCTTCAAGCTGGGCGGGTTTTCGGTCAGCACCCTTCTCGATGGCAGCTTTCCCCGCGACGGCGCCAAGGACGTCTTTGGCGCCAATGTCAGCGACGAGGAATTCGCCCGCGTCTCGGCGGAAAACTTCATTCCCGCAGATGCGGCGCAGTTCTTTTTCACCCCCACCCTGATCGACACCGGATCCGAGCGGGTTCTGTTCGATACCGGCCTGGGCCAGGGCGGCATTCAAAAGGCGCTTGCCGCCGCCGGGACAAGCCCCGACGCCATCGACGTGGTCGTCATCACCCACATGCATCCCGATCACATCGGCGGCCTGATGACGGATGGCGCACCGACCTTTGCCAATGCCCGCTATGTCACCGCCGCAAAGGAATACGACTTCTGGAGCGGGTTGGAAGAAGGCAACCCGGTCCGCGATCTGGTTGCCGGAAATGTCACCCCACTGGCTGAAAAGATGACCTTTGTCGAAGATGGCGGCGAGGTTGTTTCAGGCGTCACCGCAGTGGCCGCATTCGGCCATACCCCCGGACACACCGTTTACCACATCGAAAGCGGCGACCAGCGTCTGGTGCTGACGGCCGATCTGGCCAATCACTATGTGTGGTCCTTTGCACATCCCGAATGGGAACTCAGCTTTGACGTCGACAAGGCAGCCGCCACGGCCTCGCGCCGAAAGGTTCTGGGCATGCTGGCGGCGGACCGTGTCCCGATGATCGGCTATCACATGCCCTTCCCGGCGGCCGGTTTCGTCGAACCGCGCGGCGACGGGTTCCGGTTTGTCCCGGTCAGCTATCAGATGATGGGCTGAGACAGGTCAATACCCCGGGTCGGGACGCACCCTTGAGCCGTCGGTAAACCGTGACAGGCGGAACGCGGAGGGATCGACGCAAGGCGTATCGGCGGTCACAAGATCGGCCGTCAGTCGCCCCGCGCCCGGCCCGATGCCGAACCCATGCCCGGAAAAGCCGGTGGCGATGAACATCCCCGGCAGACTGTCAACCTGCGAGATCACCGGAATGGCGTCGGGCGTGACATCCATGTATCCCGCCCAGCTTTGCACGATTTCGGCCGAACAAAGCGCCGGAAACGCCCGGCACGCCCTGGCCCAGGCCTTGCGCACGACCCGCCATGTTGGTTCAGGGTCCAGGATGCGACAATGTTCGAACGGGGTCACATCGGTGGGCAGCCAGGACCGGTTCTGCTGCGCCTCTTCGGCCCAATACCGCGACAACCTGAACTGCAGCGAACTCCAGTCCTGCACAAGCGCGGGCAGATAGCGGTATCCAAGCCGGAAACTGTCCGGCACTATATCGACGATGTTGTCGTGGCCGGATGCGATCGAATACCCGCCATCAGCCCGTTTGCGCATGGCAAAATCGTTGGACCAGAGCGCTGCCTCCGGCAATCCTTCGACCGGAGAGGTTCGCATGGCGGTGTTCAGCACCTTGAGCTGCGGCAGGAAAATATCCGCATTCCCGGCAAACAGCCGTGACCATGCCCCGCCCGCCAGCACGACCTGGCTGCAGGCCACGCGCCCGCGTTCGGTGATGACCCCGGCAACGCGTCCCGCCTCGACATCGACCGAACGAACGGCGCAATTCGCCATTACTGCCGCGCCCCGATCCCGCGCGCCTTCGGCAATCGCCGGCGCGGCCAGTTGCGGTTCGGCACGGCCGTCCTGCGGCATGTGCAGGCCCGCGTTGACCTCTCCGTCATGCCCCGGCAACAACGCGGCCAGCTCGGCCCCGCTCACCAGCCGCGCGCCGGTTTGCAACCCTTCGACATGCGAAAGCCAGCACGCCTGACGTTCGTGACCGCGCCGCCCCGAGTCGGCAAAGAGGATCCCGGCCTGCCTGTACCCGGTGGGGCGGCCAAGTCGTTCGTCCAGCCCCTGCCAGATCCTGCGCGCCTCCTGCATCAGGGGAATCTCGCGCGGGTCGCGCATCCCCAACCGCACCCAGCCCCAGTTGCGAGAGCTTTGCTCGGCCCCGATCTGCCCCTTTTCGCACAGCAGAACCGATATGCCTCGTTCCGCGAGCTCCAGCGCGGTCGACGTACCGATTATGCCGCCACCTATGACGACAACATCAACCTTTTTTGGAAGGGCCAGGTCGGACTCGAATGAAGTAGGCTTGGGACCGGGCATCAATGGCTCAAATACAGTTGCATCTGTCCCATTGATGTCGCGCTTTGGCGATCGAAGAAAGCGAAATTGACCCGAACGGATTGCTCACTCTGAAACTGTGGCAACCCGGTCATTCAATTGGTCGCAAGGCGTTTCTTGGGTGCGATCTGCGCCCGGCACAGACGTCACCGAACGCAGATAACCTCGACTTCTCGCGCAAAGTTTTTTGAGCTTGGTCCCGATCCGTTGGCAGTTGGATCAGATCGACGCAATCAGCTCAGACCGCCGTCAACAGGGCGTGAATTGCCCCGATAAACGCAGCCACAGCCAGTGAACTGGCCAAAAGGATGCAAAAAATTTCCAAAGCGTTGAGTTTCATGGCAGCCCCAAGGCAACTGGTTTCTGCGCATGCACATAACGGTTTCGTGACTGAAAAAAAGGGGGTCTCTCAGCCCCGCGGATTTTGCGGCGCAAACCTGCCAGTGACGTTGGCATTCCTTTGCCTAATGGCGCCCAAAGACTCTTTTCGGTCACAGGCGCGCATAGCAATCCCGTTGACCTGTGTCTTTGGGGCACCACTCACATGTCACCCCAAAGACGTGCCGATTCCCCCTCGGCTTTAAAGCCCACTACTTGCACTCACGGGGTCGTGGCATCACTCCTCGACCCGCCATTCTTCACCCAACCACAGCGGGCGCCCCCTCTTGCGCGGCTTGTTGTGCGGGTCCCCCAAAACATTGGCAATCGCTTTGTCGATGCCAATTTCGTCGAACTTGCACCCAAAAGAACGCATCAATTTCCATTCCGGCAAGGAATGGAGAGGCTTGTCATAACCATTTAACATCACACCACCAAACACTGGTCCCAAAACACTCGATACCTTCCGGATTTGATCCCGGAATCCAAAAACTCTTCATGCTCTCAGGAATTGAGAAAGGTGGCTAACCCACTCACAATATGTCAATTCCGCCCCAGTTGAGGCCAAATTGAACCTTAATTGTGTCACAAATGTGGCAATTCTAGTACATTTTGGAAACAGTTTGTCCCCGAAGAAAAAACAACCGCGCGGTGGCGATTGTCTTTTCAGTCTACCCGGCACCGCAAAGGCAGCGCCTTTTCACTTCAAATGTCACGGATCGCGGCGAGTTCCCTTGAGCCGCTCAAAGGGGTCGCTGCGCATTTTCTCGGGCAGGTCGTCGGCGGGTTCGAAATCCGGCAGGTACAGCCCCTCGGTCCAGCGCGCGGGCAGAACATCAACGATCCGGCCCGCGAATTTCGACACCCGGATCAATCGTTGCCTGATTCGGCCCGCCAGGTCGGGGCGCCTGAGTTCCAGCCAATCCATCCCGTGCCCTGCCAACTCGACCACCCGTTCATGTCCCAAAGTCCAGTAAGACACCAGAACCACGACCAGAAACAGGGCAACAAGCAACGGCAACAGCAATGGTTGCCACAGCATGATCAGCGCGACCGTCGCGATGAACACATGCAGCCAGGTCGGCTCATACCGGTTTTCCCGCACGGGAATCGGTCCGATGAAACCGCCCTTCTTCCTGGCCGGTTTCTCGGTTGCAGGCTCCTTCCGGGGCCGCACGGGCTCGGGCGCCGTGATCCAGCCGCTCCGCTCTTCGACCGGTTCAAGCGACTTGCCGCTCAGGATGGCGTTGATCGCTGCATCCGTTCTTTTTTCGTCCAAACTCCGCTTCGCGCCCCGCATCGAGGCCAGCCTCGGCGCGGTATGAATCGGTTTGTCAAATTCTTCCAACATTGACCCCTCGCATTCCCCCAAATGCTCGGCCAAATCACCGCTACTTCACTGAAGGTGGAAACAATACTCCTGAAATCCGTGAATTGAATCACCCCTCTTGCGGCAATCCTGCCTGCAACCCGACATTTTCGCCGCATAGATGGCAAAATTAAGGCAAAAGAGGGGCCGAATATCGGCTTCAGCTCGGATCGCGCCAGCGATTGACGATGGGATAGCGCCGGTCCAGCCAGAACGACCGCTGGGTCAGGCGCGCGCCGGGGGCGGACTGAAAGCGTTTGTATTCACTGATATACAGCAGATGCTCGACCCGCTTGGCCACGTCGCGCTCAAACCCGGCAGCGACGCAATCGGCAATCGAGCCGTCCTGATCCACAAGAATGTCCAGAATCCCATCCAGCACCGGATAATCCGGCAGGCTGTCGCTGTCTTTCTGGTCTTCGCGCAGTTCCGCACTCGGCGGCTTGTCGATGACCGAAGGCCGGATCACCTCGCCCCCGGGCCCCATCATCCAGTCGCGGTGATTGGCATTGCGCCAACGGCAGGTCTCGAACACCCGCGTCTTGTAAAGGTCCTTGATCGGGTTGTAGCCCCCGTTCATGTCGCCATAGATCGTGGCATAGCCCACCGCGATCTCGGATTTGTTGCCAGTGGTCAACAGCATCTCGCCAAACTTGTTCGATATCGCCATCAACAACAGCCCGCGCAGGCGCGACTGGATGTTTTCCTCGGTGATGTCCGGCTGCAGCCCCTCGAACACCGGCGCCAGCGTGCGTGTTACCGCCGCCCGGCTTTCCGAAATCGGAACATGATCGTACCGGACGCCCAGCGCCTTCGCCACCGCCTCGGCATCCTCCAGAGACCCGGGGCTGGTATATTCCGACGGCAGCATGACACAACGCACGTTCCCGGCCCCCAGCGCATCCACCGCGATGGCCGCGACCAGCGCCGAATCCACACCGCCCGACAGGCCCAGAACCGCCTTCTTGAACCCGGTCTTGGCCATGTAGTCGCGCAACGACTGCACCATGGTGCGGTAATCCTGCTCCCATTCGTCGGGCTGCGGCGCGATCTCGCCGGGGACGATACGCCAGCCATCGTCGCCACGCTGCAGATCAAGATGGGTCACCGCCTCGTCAAACACCGGCATCCGCAACGCCAGTTCACCGCCGGGGTTCAGCGCAAAGGTGCCCCCGTCGAACACCTGGTCATCTTGCCCGCCAACCATGTTGAGATAGATCAACGGCAAACCGGTTTCGACAACCCGCGCCACCATCTGATTGATGCGAAGTTCGGTCTTGTTGCGGAAATAGGGCGACCCGTTCGGGATCAACAGGAACTCCGCCCCGGTTTCCGCCAGTGTTTCCGCCACATCCTCGTGCCAGGCATCTTCGCAGATCGGGCTGCCGACACGCGTGTTGCCCACCGAATACGGCCCCCCCAAAGGTCCGGCGTCATAAATGCGCACCTCGTCGAAAACGGTCTCGTTTGGCAGGTGATGCTTCAGCGCCCGGCTGGCAATCTTGCCGCCCTTCAGAATCAGATAGGCGTTATACAGCTTGCCTTCCTCAACCCAAGGCCCGCCGATGGCAAGTGCCGGGCCGTCGGCGCATTCCTCGGCCAGGGTCTCGATCATCGCGATCGCGGTGTCATGGAACGCAGGCTTCATCACCAGATCCTGCGTGTTGTATCCGGAAATGAACATCTCGGGCAGGGCTACCAGATCGGCCCCCGCCGCGCGCCCAAGCTCCCAGGCCTGCAAGGCCTTGTCGGCATTGCCTGACAGGTCGCCCACCACCGGGTTGAGCTGCGCCAGAGTGATACGGAAACGGTCGGCCATGACGCCCCCCTGCTCTCATCCATTCAAAGCCATTTACCAGATCGCGCCCCGAGGAAAAGGCCAATGGAGCAAAAGACATTGCCCCGCCCTCCCCGGTATCCTAAGTTTCGGCCTACCGAGCAGCGTATTTTTGATGCAATCAAGGCAAACAGGGGCAGCGATGGTCTCGATCCGCAAAACTATGGCAACGGCGGCATTCGCCGCGCTGGCCGGAACCGCCTGGGCCCAAGATGATCAGATCCTGACCACCGAAGACGAAGTCGGCGGCGTCTATGAGGGCACCTTCAAAGGTGGATTGCAGCACGGCATTGGCACCTATCGCCTGCCCAACGGCTACGAATATACCGGCCAGTGGATCGAGGGCGAGATCGAAGGCAAGGGCACCGCGCGCTTTCCCGACGGCTCTGTCTATGAGGGCGAGTTTGCCAAGGGCAAACCGCACGGGCAGGGCAAGATCGTCTATGCCGACGGCGGCACCTATGAAGGTGAATGGAAGGACGGCGTTTTTGACGGCGCTGGCCTTGCGGTCTTCACCAGCGGCAGCCAGTACAAAGGCGAATTCAGGAATGGCCTGCACCATGGCAAGGGAACGCTGCGTGTCGCCGACAACTACGTCTACGAAGGCGACTGGGTCGATGGCCAGCAGGACGGCAAGGGCAAGTTCACCTATGCCGACGGCTCTGTCTACGAGGGCGACGTGCGCGGCGGCGTCCGGAATGGTACCGGCACGGTCCAGTTTTCCGACGGCGTGTCCTATACCGGCGACTGGTCCAATGGCCAGATGAGCGGGGCCGGAACGCTGTCCTATCCCAACGGCGACGTCTACGAAGGCGCGTTCCGCGACGGCCGCCGCGAAGGCAAGGGCAAGACCATCGGCGCGGATGGCGACGTCTACGAGGGCGACTTTCTGGACGATCAGCGCCACGGGCAGGGCACCTTCGTCGGGACCGACGGCTTCCGCTATACCGGCGACTGGACCAATGGCCAGATCGAAGGCAACGGCCGCATGACCTATCCCGACGGCTCGATCTATGTCGGTGCCTTCCAGGCCGATCTGGCCGAAGGCAAGGGCAAGATCACCTATCCCGACGGGTCCAGCTATGACGGCGACTGGATCGCCGGCGTGATCGAGGGCGACGGCACCACGGTCTATGCCAACGGCATCGTCTACAAGGGCCAGTTCCGCAACGCCCGCAATCACGGCAAGGGCGTGATGACATACCCCGACGGCTATCGCTATGACGGCGACTGGGCCAACGGGCTGCGCCACGGCGAAGGCAAGGCCACCTATCCCGACGGATCGGTTTATACCGGCCAATACGCCAACGGCCAGCGCCACGGTCAGGGCGAGATCGTGATGACGGACGGGTTCCGGTATTCCGGCCAGTGGACCGAAGGCAAGATCACCGGCATCGGCACCGCCACCTATGCCAATGGCGACGTCTACGAGGGCAGCTTCCTGAACGGCAAACGCCAGGGCGAAGGCCGGATGCGTTATTCCGACGGTCAGGAAGAAACCGGCACATGGGAAAACGGCGCGCTGGTCCAGAACGACGAAACCGCTCAACCGGCACCCGCCGACGGCACGACGCAAAGCGACTGACCCGCTTCGCCGCTTCTTTCTGGTCGCAAATACCACAGGGAGTTTGAGGGACAGTGTCGCTCAACGAAAATCCAATAGAGCGCGCCGCAGGCGCTCGATTTTCCCACCGTCTCTGCAATCGGTACATTTCGGACAACCCGTGGTCTGAACCATGTACATTTCGGTCATTTTGCCGCTTCCCATTCCCGCACGGGGCTGTATAAACTCCGCCTCATGATCAACCGCGCAGATATCTCCTCCACCGACGTCACCACCCGTGGCGCGATTCTGCGTGGCCTACTGATCCTAATCCGCCTCTGAGCGTGCCACCCGGCGCGCCCGCTCAGAGGAGGACGCCCGCGCGCCAAATGGCTTTAGGACAGACAAGAAAGACACCGACATGACCAACGTGACCGACCAAGACCGCGTCTTGATCTTCGACACCACGCTCCGCGACGGCGAACAAAGCCCCGGCGCCACCATGACCCATGACGAAAAGCTCGAAATCGCCGAATTGCTCGACGAAATGGGCGTGGACATCATCGAAGCCGGGTTTCCCATCGCCTCCGAAGGCGACTTCAAGGCGGTCTCCGAAATCGCCCAGCGCTCGAAAAACAGCCGCATTTGCGGTCTGGCCCGCGCCAATTTCGCCGACATCGACCGCTGCTGGGAGGCGGTGAAACACGCGGAAAAGAACCGCATCCACACCTTTATCGGCACCTCACCGCTGCACCGCGCCATCCCGAACCTGACCCAGGACGAGATGGCCGAAAAGATCCACGAGACCGTCAGCCACGCCCGCAATCTGTGTGAAAACGTGCAATGGTCGCCGATGGACGCAACCCGGACCGAGTGGGACTATCTCTGCCGCGTGATCGAGATTGCGATCAAGGCAGGAGCCACCACAATCAACATTCCCGATACGGTCGGCTATACCGCGCCGATGGAAAGCGCCGATCTGATCAAGCGCCTGATCGAAACCGTCCCCGGTGCAGATGAGGTGGTCTTCGCCACCCATTGCCACAACGATCTGGGCATGGCGACCGCGAATGCCCTGGCTGCCGTTGCAGGCGGCGCGCGCCAGATCGAATGCACTATCAATGGCTTGGGCGAACGCGCCGGAAACACAGCACTCGAAGAGGTGGTGATGGCGCTGAAGACCCGCAACGACATCATGCCCTGGCACACCGGGATCGACACCACCAAGATCATGCATATCTCGCGCCGCGTCGCGACGGTGTCGGGCTTCCCAGTGCAATTCAACAAGGCGATTGTCGGCAAGAATGCCTTTGCCCATGAAAGCGGTATCCATCAGGACGGCATGCTCAAGAACCGCGAAAACTTCGAGATCATGCGCCCCGAGGATATCGGCCTCTCCGGAACGTCCTTGCCGCTCGGCAAACACTCGGGCCGCGCCGCTCTGAAGGACAAGCTGAACAATCTTGGCTACGAGGTTGGGGATAATCAGCTCAAGGACATCTTCGTTCGGTTCAAGGAATTGGCGGACCGCAAGAAAGAGGTATTTGACGATGACCTCATCGCGCTCATGCATTCGGGCGGCGATGCCAGGGATCATCTGCAACTGGTGTCGATGAAGGTCGTCTGCGGCACCGGCGGCCCTGCGGAATCCACCATCGAAATGGAAATCGACGGCAGGGATGTCAGCGCCACCGAACATGGCGACGGGCCTGTTGACGCATCGTTCAAGGCGATCCGCGCGCTTTACCCCAACAAGGCGCACCTGCAGCTTTATCAGGTGCACGCGGTGACCGAAGGAACGGATGCGCAGGCCACCGTTTCCGTGCGCCTGGAAGAGGATGGCATGATCGCTACCGGCCAGTCGGCCAACACCGATACGGTGGTTGCTTCGGCCAAGGCCTATATCAACGCTCTAAACCGCCTGATCGTGCGCCGGGAAAAGGCGGGGCCGGGCGCAGATACGCGCGAGATCAGCTACAAGGACCTGACCTGATCAATTATGATCAAGAGCGGGCCTTGATCGGGTCCGCTCGCCATTTTCTCGGGGCAACTCAGGATAGTCCGGCGTTTTCCAGACCCTGTTGGAAATGTTTTATGTCTTCGTCGCGCGTATAATGTAGCGTCGCCAACAATTCGCTGATCTTGAAATCGGGGTTGGCCGCCCGAACGGCGTCGGCATGCCGTTTCGCCTCGGTCTCATTCCCCAACCATGCATGGCATGCAGCGACAAACGCGTTTTGCGTTATGTCCAGATCGGTCAGGTGCTGGAAATCGTCAATCGCTTGTTCATAGTGACGGCCGCAGAAATGCGCCTTGCCAAGGTGGCTCCAGAACCGGGGTGGGTGATGCGGGTTCAAGCGCATTGCCTTTTCGATCCATTCGGCCCCTTCGTCGGGCTTGCCCATCCATGTCAGCAATTCGCCCATCTGCACGACGACCAGATCGTAATTCGGATTGAGTGACAGCGCGCGTTCCTGATGATAGCGGGCCTTGCCGAGGTTATTGCGCACAATCTCCAAGGCCGCCATCAGACGGTGAACATCCGGGTCGTTGTCGTCGAGCGAAGCGGCTTTTTTGATCGAGCCTTCGGCATCGGCCAGGGCCGCAACCGTGTCCGGATCCCAGCCATAGCCCCAGGCCTGCCCCCGGATACAGCCTCGCCACGCGTGGGCATGAGCATAATCGGGGTCCAGCTCAATGGCCCGATCCACCAGCTTGACCGCCTCGGCATTGTCTGTGGGCGTGCTGCGGTGGTGCAGTACCTTGGCCGCCAGAACACACTCATATGCGGCAAGGCTCGACGGTTTTTTCCGCGCCAGTTCATCCGTTTTCGACGCCTCAATCCGTCCGGGGAGGGTTGCGACAACGGCCGCGGTAATCTCGTCCTGCAGGGTAAAGATATCATCCAGCTCACGGTCGTATTTTTCGGCCCAGATATGCGCATCGTTCACGCTGTCGATCAACTGGACGGTGATTCTGACCCGGTTTCCGGCCTTTCGCACGCTGCCTTCGACAATGTACTGGGCCCCAAGTTTCCCGGCCACCTCGCGAATATTGACCGACTGCCCCTTGTAGACGAAAACCGAGTTTCGCGAGATGACAAACAGCTCGCGTCGGCGGCTGAGCTCGGTCAACAGATCCTCGGTCAGGCCATCGACAAAGAACTCCTGCTCGGTATCGCCGCTCATATTGGCAAAAGGCAGGACCGCGATTGTGGGTTTCACAACGCGGGTGTCTTCGTCTTTCGAAGTGTCTTTGGAAGCCGAGCTTGCCTTGGGCTTGTCCAGTTCTACGCGATAGGCGTGCACCGCGTGCGAAATATTCTTGAGCGCGAGCTCTCCCAAATCTTCGAAACCCAGCTCCATTTGCTGACGAACCTGATCGTGTACGGCGCCCGAAATCACGACGTCGCCCACCCCTGCCGCCTGTTCCAGCCGCGCGGCGACGTTGACGCCACTGCCAAAGATGTCGTTTTCTTCGAATATGATATCACCCAGATTGATGCCGATCCGAAACTGGATGCGCTGACTTTCGGGAACATCGATATTGCGGCGAAGCATCCGGCTCTGGACTTCGACGGCACAAGCAACGGCATCAAGCGCACTGGCGAATTCCACCAGCATTCCGTCCCCCGTCGTCTTGATGATCTTACCGCGATTCTTGGTGATTGCCGGATCGATCAGTTCGATGCGATGTGTCCTGAGCCGGGCGAGCGTTCCCGCCTCATCGGCTTCCATCAATCGGCTGTACCCAACCATGTCTGCGGCCAATACGGCAGCCAGTCTTCGATCCATCGCGCCCCTCCGTCAGGGCATTCTAGGCTCGGTGCGGGTAGATATCCAAGGGTTTTGATGGAGCGCAACCTATGCAGGATCATTCCGGACGCCACATCCGTGATGGCGGTTGCCTCAGAGGCGTCCAAAGATCCGGTCAAGCCGTGCAATTTCATCCTCAAGACCAAAGGGAGCATTCACAAAAAACATGCCCGAGCCGATCATCCTGTGCCCCTCGCGCACAGGCGGAAACCGCACTTCGTGGCGCAGCGTTTTGGGCAGGCTCTGCCCTTCCAGTGCCTGCAACATGGCCTTGTGGCGAGCATCAATCAGGATCGGATACCACAGCGCGATGACGCCGACGTTCCAGGCCCGGTGCATTTTCGCGACAAGGCCGGGCAGGCGGTCATACTCGGACTTTACCTCATAGCTTGGATCAATCAACATCATCCCGCGCCGGGGCGAGGGCGGCAGCAACGATTGCGCCAGTTCGAACCCGTCCTGCCTGTAAACCCTGGCGGCGAAGGGTTTCATCGTTGCAACCAAAGCGGCGTGTTCCTGCGGGTGCAGTTCTGCAAAATGCAAACTATCTTGCGACCGCAACAGGCTTGCCGCGATCAGCGGAGATCCCGGATAGGTCGTCTCGCCATATCGCGACTGCACCGTTTCAAGCGCCCGAGTCAGGGGGTGGCCCGCATCAAACCATGCCTCGCGCCGGGCGCGTTCGATCCCCGCCGCCGCCTCGCCCGTGCGTTTGGCCTCAGCCCCGTCCAGCTGGTACCGGCCGCGCCCCGCGTGGGTTTCGACATAGCTCAGCGGTTTGTCCTTGCGGGTCAGATATTCCAGCGCCGAGGCCAGCAACGCATGCTTTTGCACATCCGCCAGATTTCCTGCGTGGTAAATGTGTTGATACGACAGCATGGTTGCTTCTAAAGTCCTTCCGAAAGAGGCGAAAAGGCGCTGATTTGATTGGAATCAGCCCTTTTACCGGGCGGCTTCGCGCCCTATAAGTCATCCGTCCCCGACCCGTCGAGTCGTGGGAACAAGAATAATTTTGGCAAGCAGGACCACATACATGGGGATCTTTGGTAATCTGGGCGGCCTGTTCTCGTCGGACATGGCTATCGACCTTGGGACCGCGAACACGCTGGTTTACGTCAAGGGCCGCGGCATTATCCTGAGCGAACCTTCCGTGGTCGCCTATCACGTCAAGGATGGCGTCAAAAAGGTGCTTGCCGTGGGCGAAGATGCCAAGCTGATGCTTGGTCGCACGCCCGGCTCCATCGAGGCGATCCGCCCGATGCGCGAAGGGGTGATCGCGGATTTCGACACGGCCGAAGAGATGATCAAGCATTTCATCCGCAAGGTGCACAAGCGTTCAACCTTTTCGAAGCCCAAGGTCATCGTCTGCGTTCCGCACGGTGCCACCCCTGTCGAAAAACGCGCAATCCGCCAATCCGTTCTGAGCGCCGGCGCGCGCCGCGCGGGCCTGATTGCCGAACCCATTGCAGCGGCCATCGGGGCGGGTATGCCGATTACGGATCCGACCGGCAACATGGTCGTGGATATCGGCGGCGGCACGACCGAAGTGGCCGTGCTCAGCCTAGGCGATATCGTCTATGCCCGATCGATCCGCGTTGGTGGCGACAGGATGGACGAGGCAATCATCAACTATCTGCGCCGCCAACAGAACCTTTTGGTGGGCGAATCCACCGCCGAGCGGATCAAGACCACAATCGGTACCGCGCGCATGCCCGATGACGGGCGTGGCCAATCAATGCAGATCAGGGGTCGCGACCTGCTGAACGGCGTTCCGAAAGAGATCGAGATCAGCCAGGCGCAGGTGGCAGAAGCGCTGTCGGAGCCGGTGCAGCAGATCTGCGAGGCTGTGATGACCGCGTTGGAAACCACCCCGCCGGATCTGGCCGCCGACATCGTTGACCGTGGCGTGATGCTGACCGGTGGTGGTGCCCTGTTGGGCGATTTGGATCTGGCGCTGCGCGAACAGACCGGGTTGGCCGTTTCCATCGCGGATGAAAGCCTGAACTGCGTTGCGCTCGGCACCGGAAAAGCCCTGGAATATGAAAAACAACTGCGCCACGCGATTGACTACGACAGCTGAGGCGCGCACCCTCTGACCCAAGTGTCAACGCAACGGCGCGACATGCACCCGAGGGAGTCCCGTGGCAAAGGACCGATCACAGCGTGACGACTTTACCGCCCCCCTGCGCCGCCTGCTTTTGGGGGTTTTGTTGCTGTGCCTTTTCGGCATCTTTCTGGTCTGGCGGATAGACAGCCCCCGGGTCGAAAGGTTCCGCGCGCACGTCGTAGACGAGGTTGTCCCCTCCATGGAGTGGGCGATGGTGCCGGTAACCGGTGCCATCAACCTTTTCCGGGATTTCCAGAGTTATCAGCGGCTGAGTGAACAGAACCGCGAATTGCGCAGCGAATTGCGGCAGATGCGGGCGTGGAAAGAAGCCGCGTTGCAGCTGGAACAGGAAAATGCGCGCCTGCTCGATCTCAACAACGTACGCCTCGATCCACGCCTGACTTATATCACCGGCGTCGTGATGGCAGACAGCGGTTCTCCTTTCCGGCAATCGGTTCTGCTGAATGTGGGGGCGAGGGATGGCATCGTCGACGGCTGGGCTGCGATGGACGGGATCGGGCTTGTCGGGAGGATATCCGGCGTCGGCGCCGATACCGCGCGGGTGATCCTGTTGACGGATGCCGCCAGCTCGATACCTGCCACAATCCAGCCATCGGGCCAGACGGCTTTGGTGGCCGGGGACAACACCGCCGCCCCCGCAATCGATTTTCTGGAAAACCGAGAACTGGTGCGCCCCGGAGACCGCGTAGTTTCGTCGGGGGATGGTGGCGTCTTTCCCGCTGGTTTGCTGATCGGACAGGTCGCCCAAGACCCCGGAGGTCGCCTGCGGGTCAGGCTGTCTGCGGATTTCGAGCGTCTCGAGTTTCTGCGCGTGCTGCGTTATCATCCGGCCCAGCCGATCTCCGATCCCGGTGGCATCGTGACGCCGGACCGCCCTGCGGCTGCGTTGCAACCAGAGGAGGCCGCGGATGGATAGGCTGTCACCCTCTTATCCGTGGATGATGCGTGCGCTCTATGCCGGGGTGGCCTTGGTCATCTTGTTCTTTCATCTGCTGCCGTTGAACACTTTGCCCTCCAGATGGGCCCCGCCCGATCTGCTGCTCGCCATGACCTTTGCCTGGACATTGCGGCGTCCTGACTATGTTCCGATACTACTCGTCGCCTTTGTAATGCTTATGGCAGATCTTTTATTGCAGCGCCCGCCAGGCCTGCTGTCTGCTCTGACTGTCGGAGCCTGTGCTTATCTGAGGACGATTTCCGCCACGACCCGGGATGCAGGTATTGTCGGCGAATGGATAACCGTGGCCACTGTTCTCACCGCGATAACACTTGGTAATCGCCTCATCCTCGGCCTGACCTCGGTCGAACTGGTTTCGATCTGGCTGGTTACCTTGCAACTTGTTCTGACCATTGCCGCATATCCGCTTGTTGTCTGGGTCAGTCAATCGGTCCTTGGCATAAGGCGGCTGACTTCCGCCGAGACGGAAGCATTGGGAGGTCGCGCATGAAACGCAATCCCAAAGAGCTTGGCCGTATCCACCGCCGATTTTCACGGCGCGCACTGGTCCTTGGCGGGATGCAAGCGGCATTCATCGGCGGGCTGACCATGCGGATGAGACACTTGCAGGTCGAGCAGGCCGACCAGTTCCGTCTTCTGGCCGAGGAAAACCGGATCAACATTCGCCTGATCCCACCGAACCGAGGAGAGATTTTCGACCGCAACGGCAAGATTATCGGTCAGAACTCTCCTTCATATCGAATCGTCATCGTGCGCGAAGACGCCGGAGACGTCGAACAGGTCATTGCCAACCTCTCCAAGCTTATCCCGCTCAGCGAGGAAGAACTGGAACGTGCCCGCGCCGAGATGCGCCGCTCGGCACCTTTCCTGCCAGTGACACTTGCCGATCACGTGACGTGGGAAGATATCTCGAAGGTCGCCATCAACGCGCCCGCCCTGCCCGGCATAACGCCCGAGGTCGGTCTGGCCCGCGCCTATCCCCGCTATGAGGATTTCGCGCATGTTGTAGGCTATGTCGGCCCGGTCAGCGACTATGATCTCAGCCAGATGTCCGATCCGGAACCGGTGCTGCGCATCCCGCGTTTCCAGATCGGCAAGGTGGGCCTGGAGGCCAAGAAAGAAGACATCCTGCGCGGCAAGGCCGGGGCGAAGCGGGTCGAGGTCAACGCAACGGGCCGTATCATGCGCGAGCTTGACCGGCGCGAAGGTCAGGCCGGGGCCGACCTGCAACTTTCGATCGACGCGGACCTGCAACAATACGCACAGGCACGGTTGGCAGGCGAAAGCGCGGCTGCCGTTGTCATTGACTGCGAAACCGGCGATTTGCGAGCCATCGCTTCGGCTCCGAGCTTTGATCCGAACCTGTTCGTCAGCGGAATATCTGTTGCGGACTACCGGGCGCTGACCGAGAACAAATACCGCCCGCTGGCGAACAAGAGCGTTCAGGGCACTTATCCGCCCGGTTCGACCTTCAAGATGATCACGGCGATGGCCGCGCTTGAAGCGGGGATTATCGGTTCCGAGGACACGGTCTATTGTCCCGGTTTCCACAAGGTCGGCAGTCGGCGCTTCCACTGCTGGAAGCGCGGCGGGCATGGGCACATGAACCTGCTCAACTCGCTCAAGCAAAGCTGCGACGTTTATTACTATGACGTCGCACTGAAGGTCGGTATCGACCGGATATCGGAGATGGCCAACAAATTCGGCTTGGGCATCAGGCACGACATTCCAATGTCCGCAGTTGCCGAAGGGCTTGCCCCGAACCAGGAATGGAAATCCCGCGTTCACGGTCAGGAATGGCTGATTGGCGATACGGCGAACTCATCGATCGGCCAAGGCTTCATGCTGGCCTCGCCGCTGCAGTTGGCGGTGATGTCCGCGCGCATCGCCACTGGTCGCGCGGTCACGCCCCGACTCGTCAAGTCCATTGACGGAATGGAACAGCCCTCGGGGGCGGGTGAGGCGCTGGACATCAACCAGAACAACCTTCTTCAGTTGCGCCGGGCTATGTTTGCCGTCTCGAACGACCGGCGCGGTACGGCCTATCGCAGCCGCATCATCGAAGACGCCTTTCGGATGGCGGGCAAGACCGGCACCAGTCAGGTACGCAACATCACCGCTGCCGAACGGGCCGCCGGGGTGATCCGGAACGAGGACCTTCCTTGGGAACGCCGAGACCACGCGCTTTTTGTCTGCTTTGCCCCATTCGAAAATCCCAAGTACGCGGTTTCGGTCGTGGTCGAACATGGCGGTGGCGGATCTAAGGCCGCTGCCCCGGTTGCGCGGGACATCATGCTACAAGCGCTGTACGAGGGAACTCCGCCGCTCGAAGCTTATCCGGTCGCTGATCGCGAACAAATAAAGGAACAGCAGGCAAGGATCGAAAGCGATCAGCGACCTAAGGCACGTCCAGACGAGAAAGATCGTGCATGAGCTATCTTGAGCATTCCGTCAAATCCACGCCCACCGGGTTTCGCAAGTTTCTGTATTTGAACTGGCCGCTTACCCTGTTGTTGGCCAGCGTGGCCAGTGTCGGGTTTCTGATGCTTTACTCGGTGGCGGGCGGTTCATTCACCCCCTGGGCCAAACCCCAAATCGAGCGCTTTGGGCTTGGGTTGGTGGTCATGTTCGTGGTGGCCATGGTCCCAATCTGGTTCTGGCGCAACATGTCAGTTCTGGCTTATCTGGTCTCAATCACACTTTTGGTTCTGGTCGAGATCATGGGCACGGTCGGCATGGGCGCACAGCGCTGGATCGATCTTGGGTTCATGCGGCTGCAACCGTCGGAATTGATGAAGATTACCTTGGTTATGGTTCTTGCGGCCTATTACGATTGGCTGCCCGAGCACAAGACATCACGCCCGCTTTGGGTACTTCTGCCGGTACTTCTGATCCTCTTGCCGACTGCTCTGGTTCTCAAACAACCCGATCTTGGCACGTCGATCCTGCTGCTTGCGGCGGGGGGCGGCCTGATGTTTCTGGCCGGGGTCCACTGGGCCTATTTTGTTGCAGTCATCGCGGCGGGCGTCGGATTGATTTCCACAGTATTCAAAAGTCGGGATACCGACTGGCAACTGCTCAAGGACTATCAGTTCCGCCGCATCGACACCTTTCTGGACCCCTCGACCGATCCCTTGGGTGCCGGATATCACATCACCCAGTCCAAGATCGCATTGGGGTCAGGCGGCTGGAACGGGCGCGGTTTCATGCAGGGTACCCAGTCGCGGCTGAATTTTCTGCCCGAAAAGCACACCGACTTCATCTTCACCACCCTGGCCGAAGAATTCGGGTTCGTGGGCGGCTTTTCGCTTCTGTCCCTTTATACGCTGATACTGGTGTTCTGCCTGGCCACGGCGCTGAAAACAAAAGACCGTTTCTCGTCACTGGTCACGCTCGGAATCTCGCTCAACTTCTTTCTGTTCTTCGCGGTCAACATGTCCATGGTGATGGGCCTGGCCCCCGTCGTTGGCGTCCCGCTGCCGATGGTCAGCTATGGCGGGTCGGCGATGTTGGTTCTGATGGCAGCCTTTGGCATCGTGCAAAGCGCTCACATCCACAATCCCCGATAACCGCCGAAAGCTGTGACTTTGACAATCAATGTGCTTTTCTCCGCCCGCCCTGCCCTTTGGCCAATCTACGAGCCACTGCTGCTTCGGAATCTAAGCGATGCCGGGCTGGATTTCACTCTAAACACACAATTCGACCCTGCCGAAGTCGACTATGTTGTGTATGCCCCCAATGGAGGTTTGCAGGATTTCACCCCGATGACACGCCTCAAGGCGGTTCTGAGCTTATGGGCAGGTGTCGAGACTATCGTGGGAAACAAAACCCTGACGGTGCCGTTGGTGCGGATGGTCGATCATGGCTTGACGCAGGGGATGACAGAATGGGTTGTCGGCCACGTCTTACGGTATCACCTTGGCATGGATGCCCACATTCATGGCCTGAACGGGGACTGGCTGCAGAAGGTTCCGCCACTGGCACAGGATCGTACCGTCTGTATTCTTGGCCTTGGCGCCTTGGGCGAGGCCGCGGCACGAGCGCTGGTGGCCTTGAATTTCGACGTCACCGGTTGGTCTCGTACACTCAAGGAGTTCCCTGGAATCCGTTGTTTCAGCGGAACGGAAGGATTGCATCAGGCGCTTTCGACCGCCGAGATAGCCGTTCTGCTTATGCCGGACACGCCCGCGACGGAAAACACCCTGAATGCGGAAACACTGGCGCTGATGCCCAAGGGCGCCCGGATCATCAATCCCGGCCGCGGCCCGTTGATTGACGACAATGCATTGCTGGCAGCGCTGGACACGGACCAAATCGGTCATGCCACACTTGATGTTTTCCGAACCGAGCCACTGCCCAAGGACCATCCCTATTGGTCACATTCCAAAGTCACAGTAACGCCGCATATCGCCTCGGAAACCCGCCCGGCGACAGCCGCTCAGGTGATCGTCGACAACATCCGTCGCAGCGAATCCGGCGAACCGTTGCTGCATCTGGTGGATCGCGAGGCGGGATACTGACCTCCCGCCCTTTTCTTTTCGTGCAAAACACGGTCGCCAGAGGCGAAATCTGCGCGTTCAGGCAGCGATCAATCCACGCCCCTTGAGCAGGGCATCGACACCCGGCATGCGGCCACGGAACGCCAGATACAACTCTTCTGCCTCTTTCGACCCACCAGTCGACAGAATGTTGTCTTCCAGTGCCTTTGCCTGCTCCCGGTCAAATGCGCCGCCCGCTTCTTCGAAAGCTGAGAATGCGTCCGCATCCATTACCTCGGACCACATGTAGCTGTAATACCCCGAGCTGTATCCGTCCCCTGCAAAGACATGGGCAAAATGCGGCGTGGCGTGGCGCATGCCGATTGCATGAGGCATCCCGAGTTCCGCCAGAACCTCGGCTTGTTTCGCCATCGGGTCGGCTGGGGCCACGCCGTCGTGAAAGGCCAGATCGACAAGCGCAGATGCCACATATTCGACCGTCTGAAAGCCCTGATCAAAATTCGCGGCTTCCAGGACCTTTTTCAGCATCTCGGGCGGCATCGGTTCACCGGTTTCGGCATGGGTCGCGAATTCAGACAGAACTTCGGGCACTTCCAGCCAGTGCTCATAAAGCTGGCTGGGCAATTCCACGAAATCCCGCGCGACCGACGTTCCCGAAATGCTCTCATAGGTCACATTCGACAAGATCTGGTGCAAGGCATGGCCGAATTCGTGAAACAGCGTGCGTGCATCGTCATAGGACAAGAGGGCCGGATCGCCTTTGGCGAAGTTGCAGACATTGATGACCACAGGCGCTTGCGTTTTGGGGAATATCGCCTGTTGCCGCATCGCGCTACACCACGCGCCCGACCGTTTCGAGCCCCGCGCGAAATAATCCCCGATGAACACCGCGATGTGTTGCCCGCCCCGCGTCACTTCCCATGCGCGGCAATCGGGATGATAGAGTGGGACGTCCAGCGGGCGAAATTCCAGACCGAACAGGCGGTTCGCGCAAGCAAACGCGGCCTCGATCATCCGATCGAGTTGCAGATATGGCTTGAGCGCGGCCTCATCCAGATCATGTTCGGCCTTGCGCCGCTTTTCCGCGTAATAGCGCCAGTCCCACGGCTCTAGCTCTCCATTGATTCCGTCGGCCTGCATCATGTCGGTCAACACCTTGGTATCCGCCTCGGCCCGCGCCTTGGCCGGCTCCCAAACCTGCATCAGCAAGTCACGCACACGCTCGGGTGTGCGGGCCATCTCGGTTTCCAGCTTGTAGGCCGCGAAGTTGTCATATCCGAGCAACCGGGCGCGTTCTTCGCGCAGCTTTAGGATCTCGGTCGCAAGAGCCCGGTTGTCGGTTTCCCCGCCATTGGCCCCGCGAGCGACCCAAGCGCGATAAGCCCTCTCGCGCAGATCGCGGCGCGGTGTGAACTGCAGGAAGGGCGCGATCAGAGACCGCGACAAAGTGACGACCGGTCCTTCCACGTTTTTTTCCTTGCCCGCCTCACGTGCAGCACTGACGACAAATTTCGGCAATCCTTCGAGATCGTTTTCGGAAAGCGGCATGAACCAGTCGCGCTCATCCGCCAGAAGGTTTTGGGTAAAGGCCGTACCAAGTTCGGCAAGCCGGGACTTGATTGCCTTCATCCGAACGTCATCCGCACCTTCCAACGCGGCCCCTGCCCGGATAAAGCCGCGATGGGTCAGCATCAGAACCCGCTGTTGTTCGTCGGTCAGGTTCAACTCGTCCCGCTGATCCCATACGGCGGCCACACGACGAAACAACGTCTTGTTTGACGAAATCTCGGAAAAATGCGCAGCCAGCCTGGGTGAAAAGGCCCGCTGCAACTCTTCGCGTTTCGGGTTGCTGTCCGCCCCGGCAACGGTGAAAAACACGCCGAGCACCTTGTCGACAAGATCCCCAGCCGCCTCTAGCGCCTCGACCGTGTTGGTAAAACTCGGCGCTTCTGGGTCGGAGGCAATTGCTCCGATCTCGGCCTTGTGGGCGGCCAGAGCCTGCTCAAGCGCGGGTTCGAAATCGTCATCTTTGATGTCGTCAAAGGGGGCGATTTCGAATGGGGTCTGCCAGTCGGCAAGGATCGGGTTGGTCATGAATGTCTCCTTTGCTGGTCAAGCTAGGTTCGCGCGTCGGATTGGTCCAGAGGTGCGACACTCAAAACAGCACGCATTGTCATATGTCCGGTTGCGATACAGCTGCAACAAAAGCAGGTTGATCCAAACGGGAGATACGACATGACCAGAACCGACCGACACCGCGGCCCCATGACTACTGCCATTCACGCTGGCGAAAGGCCGGACGCGGCCACAGGCGCTTCGGCCCCGGCACTGCACATGAGCTCGACCTTCGTGACCGATCAGGTGGCGGGGTTCTCGGCTCATGATCTGGAAGAAGGAACCGGGGGATATCTGTATTCCCGCTGGAACAACCCCACTGTCGCAATGCTGGAAGCCAAGATTGCCGCCATGCAAGGAACCGAGTCCTGCCTGTGTCTGGCATCGGGCATGGCCGCCGCATCGGCCATTTTCTTCACGTTCCTCTCGGCAGGGGACCATATTGTCATCTCGGATGTCTCTTATGCCGGAGTAGCGGAACTGGCACGCGACACACTGCCCCGGATGGGAATCGAGGTGACGGCAGTGAACATGTCCGATCTGGAAGCCGTCGCAGCAGCTATCCGTCCAGACACGAAACTGATCCACACTGAAACCCCGGTCAATCCGATCGGGCGGCTGACCGATCTGGCGGCCGTTTCGCAACTCGCCAAGGGAGCAAATGCATTGCTGAGCTGCGACGCTACATTTGCTTCACCCTTGGGCATGGATGCGGCAGGACTGGGCGTCGATCTGGTGATGCACTCGATCACGAAATATATAGGCGGACATGGCGACGCAGTCGGTGGCGCGGTGGCCGGGTCTGCCGATCTGATCGGACGCATGCGCGCCGAGGCAGCCATTCACCATGGCAGCGTATTGTCGCCCTTCAACGCATGGCTGATCGCACGAGGGGCGGCAACCCTTCCACTGCGAATGAAGGCGCACCAAATGGGCGCACAGGCTGTTGCGGAATGGCTGGATACCGATCCGCGCGTGACCAAAGTGATCTACCCCGGCCTTCCGTCGCACCCGCAGGCGGAACTGGCCGCACGACAGATGCGCAACATGTCAGGCATGATCTCGTTCCAGGTTGGGGATGCCGCCACTGGGCGGCGCATGGCACAACAGATGATCGACCGGTTGGAAGTGATCCATTATGCGGTATCTCTGGGCCATCACCGGTCGCTGATTTTCTGGATGGAAACAGCAGGTCTGATGGAGACATCATTCCGTCTTGAGGGCGCGCAATTGGAGGCCTATAGCGCCTATGCCGGCGACGGAGTCTTTCGCCTGTCGGTGGGATTGGAAGATACCGAGGATCTGATTGCGGACCTTGATCGCGCACTGGGGTAGGATAAGGGTTCGCCCGTCAGTCGCTTGACCCGCAAACCGGACAATCGGCGCGCTTGCCAAGCGTGATCTTGCGGGATTCGCCGTAAAGCGCGTCATAGATCAGCATCTCGCCGATCAAGGGGGCACCTGCCCCGGTGATCAGTTTGACTGCTTCCACCGCCATCATTGACCCGACAACCCCCGGTAACGGCCCGATTACACCGGCTTCGGAACACGACGGAGCAAGGCCGGCAGCCGGAGCTGCGGGGAAGATGCACTGATAGCAAGGACCGTTTTTCGCGGGGTGGAATACGCTAAGTTGCCCCTCCCACTGTGCCAGCGCCCCCGAGATCAGAGGCTTGCCCAGCGCCACTGCGGTGCGATTGGCCAGATATCGGGTGTCAAAATTGTCGGTGCCATCGAGGATAAGATCATAGTCGCCAAACAGCTCCTGCGCGATCTCTTCGGTCAGGCGGCGATGATAGGGGCGCACAACGACATTGGGATTTTGCGCCTCCATCGCGGATTGTGCGGAAAACACCTTGGGCGTTCCGATATCGGCGTCCCTGTGGATCACCTGGCGTTGCAGGTTGGCATTCTCGACCACATCGTCATCGATCACGCCTATGGTTCCCACCCCGGCAGCCGCAAGGTATTGCAACGCGGGTGCGCCCAGCCCCCCGGCACCAATCACAAGAACTTTGGCGTGTTTCAGTTTTTTCTGCCCGGGTCCGCCAAGTTCGCGCAAAACAATGTGGCGGGCATAGCGCTCCAGTTCACTGTCGGAAAACTTGCCCTGTGGCACCGGTGTCTCCTCTGAGGGGTTCGCAGCAGCCCTCCTGTGCAATACCGAAAGAAGGCGGGCATAGACAAGCGCCAGAACAACCATCCCACCCAGAATGAGCCAAAGCGCCGGCGACTTTCCTGTCGCTTCGCGCAAACCATGGCCGTCCGGCAAAAGGAATTGTATCAGCAAAACGCCGGTGAACAGGATGCCAACCGGGATCAGCCGCGCCGTGCGTGACACCCCCATAGCGAAACCAAGCCCCCACAACGCGGCGGCAACAACCAGAACCAAAAGCATCAGCCGCGCCCCGTCGACCCAAAGCCGCCTGCACCGCGCGTGGTATCCGACAGCGCCTCGGCCAACTCAAAACGCGCCTGCAGCACCGGGGCCACCACCAGTTGCGCGATCCTGTCGCCATGGGCGATCTCGAACCGTTCCTGCCCGGCGTTCAGAACGATTACGCCAAGTGGCCCGCGATAGTCGCTGTCGATAGTACCCGGCGTATTGGGCAGGGTGATCCCATGCTTGAGTGCCAGCCCCGATCGTGGCCGCACCTGCACCTCGAATCCTTCGGGTATCTCGATCCTCAAACCCGTCGGCACCAACGCACGCTGCCCCGGCTCCAGCGTGATGACGCCCCGGTCGGGCAGATTGGCGCGGACATCGGCACCCGCGGCGCCCACTGTTTCGTATGACGGCAACGCCACATCGGGATCAGCGCCTTCGTCCCGGATCACACGGATTGCCACCATTTCCACGCCCCTCGCTATTTCGCTTCAAATTGGTCACTCAAGGCAAACTCACTCGGTCAGTGCCGCCGCTATCCGTTGAGCCAGTTGTACCGCAACCGCGTCCTTGCCCATCCGTGGCCATTCCTCGGCCCCTGCGTCCGTGATCAGAACAACAGCGTTTTCGGTTCCCCCCATGATCCCGGTTGCGGGGCTGACATCGTTTGCCACGATCCAGTCGCACCCCTTGCGAGCCCGTTTGGCGGTTGCGTGCTCGATCACATTATCGGTTTCCGCAGCAAATCCCACAACCAGTCCGGGTCTGCCCGTCTGCATCTGCGATACGCGTTTGAGGATGTCGGGATTCTCGGCAAAGTCCAGAACCGGTAATCCATCGCGGCTTTTCTTCAACTTGCGGTCCGAGGCGCTTGCCATCCTCCAATCCGCCACTGCCGCAGCAAAAACTCCGGCATCAACTGGCAAGGCTGCGTCCACCGCCTCCGACATCTCCTGCGCCGTCTGAACCCGTATCACCTGAACCCCAGCGGGCGGCGGAACCTCGGCAGGACCAGTCACGAAAACCACCTCGGCCCCCAAAGCCGCCAGCGCCCGTGCGACGGCTGTTCCCTGCGCCCCAGAAGATCGGTTGGCGATGTATCGAACGGGGTCGATCGGTTCGTGCGTCGGCCCGGACGTCACCAGTATCCGCTTGCCCATTAGAGGGCCGTTGCCCAGCGCCTGATCGATTGCGGACACGATCTCCATCGGCTCCGCCATGCGACCCGGCCCGTATTCGCCGCAGGCCATGTCGCCTTCGTTCGGACCGACGAAACTGATCCCGTCCGCAGCGAGGAGCGACCGGTTGCGTTGTGTCGCGGGATGGCCCCACATACGCACGTTCATCGCGGGAGCCAACAAGACCGGCGTGTCTGTCGCCATCAGAAGGGTCGAGGCCAGATCGTTCGCCAGACCCGCCGCCATCTTGGCCATCAAATCTGCAGTCACTGGAGCAACAACCACCAAATCGGCTGAGCGGGACAGCTGAATATGGCCCATCTCGGCCTCATCCGTCAGATCGAACAAATCGCCATAGACTTTCTCGCCAGCCAAAGCCGAAACCGACAACGGGGTTACGAATTCTTCACCGGCCTTTGTAAGCACCGGTGTCACTGACGCACCTCGCTCACGAAGACGCCGGATCAGGTCGAGCGACTTATAGGCAGCAATCCCGCCCCCGATGATCAGCAAGATACGTTTCGACGCCAGCATTCCCAGCCTCTCTCACAATCCGGACGGCCCTGACATTAGGCAAGAGCCTTGGCATGTGCCAGCGGATAATCAGTGCAAGCCTAGTCCTCTTTCCGGAAAACCTCGCAAGGGTCGTCACGCTTTGCCGCCGGGCTGTCGATCACTGCATCAAACGTGCCGCCTATCACCCCGTCTTCGGATTGTCCCAACGCAAACACGCGCAGTCCCGGCTCCATCCTGCTCAGAAATATGGGAATTCCCTGATCTTTGCGGGCGTGCCCGTTGCCGGTGATGACGGCAACCGGACCTCCGGTTTCCTCGATTGCCCTCAAGATCGCCCTCGTCAGAACTGCATCTCGCAGGCGCTGAATTGCAACAAGGTTTGGCAGCATCTCGGGCGGCATCGCATCGCAATGGACCGCCTGCTGATCGGCTTCGCGGGCCGCTTGTTCATCGGCTGGCAAAGGTATCGTCAAACCATATCGTGCGGCGTCCGCGCCCATGGCCGCCACCACGCCACTTTCCATCGCAGCCTGAGCGGCCTGTCGCGGAACCAGTCCGCCATAGACCGGCGCCCCCGCCGAAGCCTTGAACACGGGGAGGTACATTGACAGCGGCGGCCAGCCGAGTTCAGCCCATTTCAGCGTTGTCGCCAACCGCTCAGGGTCAGACACCGCCTGTGCCGTGACCCGCCCCGCGCCTTCTTCGGTCAGCATTTCCCAGACTACCGCCTTGGGTTTGATCGCCGCGACGGCTTCGGCTTGACGCAGATGATGGTGCCGGTTGTCGTGGGTTTCGCCAAGCAGAACAACGTCGGCCTGCTGCATCTGTTCCAGCACGTCCGCCGGAATTGAATCAGACGCCAAAGCCGCCCCAAACGGAGCGGTCAGAAATGCCACACAGGCACCAATCAGAATCGAAATATGTCTCATGCGAGGAAGTGTTGCACCTCGCGCGATTGCGCTTCAAGGCACTTGCGCATCTTGGCAAAGGCTGCGGCTTCCAATTGTCGCACGCGCTCTTTGGACAAGTTCAATTCCTGCCCAAGACTTTCAAGCGTGCGCGCCGGTTCGCGCAACTTGCGTTCGCGCACTATGAACCGCTCGCGCTCGTTCAGATCCTGCATCGCAGTTACAAGCCATTCACGCAATTGTCGGGTATCGTGTCTGTTTTCAACCGCTTCCGCCGCCTGTTCGCGTTCATCTTCCAGCGTGTCTATCCACTCGCGCCCCTCGTCTTCAGCGGACTGCACGGCGTTCAGAGAGAAATCCGAACCCGACAGCCGCCCCTCCATCATCTCGACATCGCGAAGGGGAACGCCGATCTCGGCCGCGATCAACTGATGCAACTGGTGTTTGTCCAGCGCAACACCATCGTTCACCGCTTCCCGTTCCAGCCGCGCCTGAACCCGCCGCATGTTGAAGAACAGGGATTTTTGTGACGAAGTAGACCCGGTACGCACCATCGACCAGTTGCGCATGACATAGTCCTGAATGCTGGCTTTGATCCACCAGACCGCATAGGTGGAAAAGCGTACGCCACGGTCAGGATCGAATTTGTCGGCGGCCTTCATCAGACCAAGCCCGGCCTCCTGGATCAGGTCATTCATCGGCGCGCCATAACGTTTGAACTTTGCAGCCATCGAAATGGCCAACCGCATGTAGGCATTGATCAAGCGGTGCAGCGCCTCAACATCCCGTTCGTCGCGCCAAGCATAAGCCAGACGCAGTTCCGTTTCGGCGTCCAGAAGTTCCGCCTTCATGGCCTGTCTGGAAATCGACAGTTCTTGCGGGTTGTCCAGTGCCATGCATCTCTCCCAATTTGCAGGCTCGGGGTTGGTCTTGTCATGCTTTGATACGGTCGATACGCAGGACAAAACCAAGTGGATCACTAGAAAGGTAATAAAAGTGCATCCCAGTTTAACCTTAATTCTTGGAGGCGCAGCTTCGGGGAAATCAGCATTTTCCGAGCAACTCGTTGTTTCAACTAAGAAAACTCGCGTTTATTTCGCCACATCACAAGTGTTTGATGAAGAGATGCGCCTAAAAATTGAGCAACATATTGCACAACGCGGCGATGGCTGGACCACAATCGAATCTCCCTTGGATCTGGAACCCCACCTTTCCAAGCTGACTTCAGATCAGGTCTGCCTGATTGACTGCGCGACCATGTGGCTCACAAACCACCTGCTTGCCGAAAACGATCTGGAACAGGCAACGGCGAACCTTCAGGTCGCTTTGCGAAACTGTGCTGCACAGGTAGTCATCGTCAGCAATGAAGTCGGTCAAGGCATCGTGCCCGACAACGCGCTGGCGCGGCGGTTCCGGGAAGCGCAAGGGCGGCTCAACATCGCCTTGGCCGCGCAGGCCGATCTGGTGGTTCAGGTCACCGCAGGATTACCTACGGTCTTGAAAGGGCGATTGCCGTGACCCGGTTGCACCTCGTTCGCCACGGCCCGACCCACGCCAAAACAATGGTCGGCTGGTCCGACCTTCCCGCCGACTTGAGTGATCACGCGGCAATTGCGCGTCTGGCCGCGCATCTTCCCCAAGACGCCCTGGTGATTTCCTCCGACTTATCCCGCGCTGCTGATACCGCGAGCGCCATTCAGGGCCCACGACGACGGTTACCGCATCATGCCGGTCTTCGGGAGATCAATTTCGGTACCTGGGAGTTGCGATCACATACCGAGATCGAAGCCGAAGACCCCCATCTGGCCCGCGCGTATTGGGACTTTCCGGGCGATGTTCGCCCTCCGCAGGGAGAAAGCTGGAACGAGGTACGTGCGCGGGTGGACAATACCATCGATGCGTTGATTTCAACCCATCGGGCGCGCGATCTGATCATCGTGGCCCATTTTGGCGTCATACTCAGTCAGGTGCAGCGCGCATTGGAGATCAATGCAGAAGAGGCTTTTGGCCACCGGATCGACAACCTGTCCGTCACAGAGATCATCAGGTTGGACACCGGATGGTCGGTAGGGCGGATCAATCACCTGCCGTGATGACGCCACTCACAAATGATCGTTTTCTGATCGTTGAAACCACGAATAACGTCAACGCATGACATATGATCTTTTCATCGGTGACCGGCTGTTTTCCAGTTGGTCCCTTCGCGGATGGTTGATGCTTGAGAAATTCGGTATCCCCTATCGCTCGCACATTGTTGGCCTTTATTCCGGCACTATGGCCGCGGATATGCAGCCGCTGGCCCCTGCCCGACTTGTCCCGGCTCTTCGATTGCCGGATGGAACGATAGTAGGGGAAAGCCTGGCCATAGCAGAGACACTGGCCGAAAATCATCCGGATGCGGGCCTTTGGCCAGATGATCCGGCTGCGCGCGCCACGGCCCGGTGGCTTTGCGCTGAAATGGCAGCCGGATTTCATACGCTGCGAAGTGAATGCCCAATGCAGCTGAAGCATTGCTTCAAGGGCTTCGTGCCGTCGTCTGGAACCTTAGCGGACGTGGATCGCGTTCAGACACTTTGGGCGCATGCCCGTTCGGTATCTGGCTGCGATTCCGGCCCCTTGTTCGGCAACTATTCGTTGGCGGATGTATTCTATACTCCGGTAGCCGCGCGCATCATTGGATATGGCCTGCCGGTTTCGGCTGGCAATCGTGAGTATTGCCTCGAACTGCTCAAGGATATCTCTTTGCGGCAATGGCGCGCGATGGGGCTTACGGTTCGATATGAGCCATTTCCCTATTCCAAGGATCTGCCGACCGAATCATGGCCCGTTGGGGGTGAATTGCAGGCCAACACCGTTGAAACCGGCCCCCCGATCAACTCGGTTTGCCCTTATTCCGGCAAACCTGTGACGCATTTCCTTGAGCTGGAAGGGAAGCGATGGGGCTTTTGCAATCGCTTTTGCCGCGACAAAACCGTCGCCGATCCACACGCCTGGCCCAAATTCGTGGACATGGTCGGTCGTCAGTCATGGTAGGAATTAACCATTCGTAAACTCAAATGACGCTAGCAATCTCCTGTTAACCATGAGCAGGGGAAATATGGTCGCCCGCGCCCACACCGTTGCGTTTCAAGGCGTCGAGGCCCGCCCGGTCGAGGTGCAATGTGCCGTCACGCCGGGTCTGCCCGCGTTTTCCATCGTCGGGCTGCCGGACAAAGCGGTCTCCGAAGCCCGTGACCGGGTGCGCAGCGCGCTTAGTTCGATGGCCATTGCGTTGCCGTCCAAGCGGGTGACGATCAACCTGTCACCCGCCGACCTGCCCAAGGAAGGCAGCCATTTCGACCTGCCAATCGCCATGGCGCTTTTGGCCGCGCTGGAAATCATCCCACACGATGCGGTCGAGGGCGCGGTGGCGTTGGGTGAGTTGTCGCTGGACGGCGCACTGATGCCGGTCGTCGGAGCCCTGCCCGCCGCCATGACTGCCGCCGAACATGACCGCATTCTGCTTTGCCCCCGCGCCTCCAGCGCCGAGGCAGCCTGGGTTGGGGCCACGCAGGTGATTGGGGCAGATACCTTGGGCGCGGTCGTCCGGCACTTTTCCGGCCAGTCACCCTTGCCCGAGGCCCAACCGGGAGAGGTTGACTTGTCTCCCTGTCCCCGCGACCTGCGCGACGTGAAAGGACAGGAACGGGCTAAACGTGCGCTTGAGATCGCCGCCGCCGGGCGGCACCATCTGATCATGATCGGCACGCCCGGCTCGGGAAAATCCATGCTTGCCGCACGCATTCCTGGCATACTACCGCCATTGACCGCCGCCGAGGCGCTGGAAACCTCGATGATCCAGTCGTTGTGCGGACTACTGGATGAGGGTGGGATCAGCCGGACCCGCCCCTTTCGGGAACCGCACCATACCGCTTCGATGGCCGCCATCGTTGGTGGTGGCAAAGGGGCGAAACCGGGCGAGATTTCGCTGGCCCATAACGGCGTTCTGTTCATGGATGAGTTTCCAGAGTTTCCGCGCACCGTTCTGGAGACCCTGCGCCAGCCAATCGAAACCGGCGAGGTCATGGTTGCACGTGCCAATGCGCACGTGAAGTATCCCTGTCGTTTCATGCTGGTGGCCGCCGCGAACCCATGCAAGTGCGGGTATCTGACCGATCCCGGTCGGGCCTGTGTCCGTGCGCCTAATTGCGGCGACGATTATCTGGGGCGCATCTCCGGCCCACTGATGGACCGCTTTGATTTGAGGATGGAAGTGCCACCGGTCGGGTTCACGGATCTCGATCTGCCGCCTTCGGGTGACAGTTCCGCTACCGTGGCCATTCGGGTCGCGGCCGCGCGCGAGGTGCAGGCTCAGCGCTTTCGCGACCATCCACGGATCAGGCAGAACGCCGATGTCGAAGGCAAGACTCTGGAACAGATCGCTACGCCCGATACCGAAGGCAAGGAACTGCTGTTGAAAGCGGCCGACCGCTTCGGCCTGTCGGCGCGCGCATATCACCGCATCCTACGTGTTGCGCGCACCATTGCCGATCTGGAAGGCACAGAGGATGTGCGCCGCCCCCATGTGGCCGAGGCGCTGAGTTTTCGGATCAGCGCCAAGGTAACTGCCTAGATTTTTGCCTCTATCGCCAGCCAGATCTTCTCGGCGATGTTGACGCCGTTGAAACGCTCCAACTCCTGAATTCCGGTGGGAGAGGTCACGTTGATCTCGGTCAGATATTCGCCGATCACGTCGATTCCTACGAAAACCTGGCCCTTTTCTTTCAGCAAAGGCCCGATAGCCGCGCAGATTTCCAGGTCACGTTCTGAAAGGCCGATTTTTTCCGGGCGACCGCCCACATGCATGTTCGACCGGGTCTCGCCTTCGGCGGGAACACGGTTGATTGCGCCAACTGCCTCGCCATCGACCAGAATCACCCGCTTGTCTCCATTGCGGACATCCGGCAGGAATTTCTGCACGATCAATGGCTCGCGCGAGAATCCGGTGAACAGTTCATGCAGCGAAGAGAGGTTGCGGTCATTCTCATCCAACCGGAACACGCCTGCACCGCCGTTACCATAAAGCGGTTTCAGGATGATGTCGCCATGCTTGGCCTTGAACGCCTTGATTGTCTGCAGGTCGCGCGCAATCGTTGTGGGTGGCGTCAGGTTAGGAAAATCCAGAACCAGAAGCTTTTCGGGATAGTTCCGAACCCAGAACGGATCGTTCACCACCAGCGTTTTCCCCTTGAGCCGGTCCAACAAATGCGTCGACGTGATGTAATGCATGTCGAATGGCGGATCCTGTCGCAGCCAGACCACGTCATAGTCGCCCAGATCGACCTCACGCTCGGGTCCCAACACCGCCGGATTTCCGGCAACACGCTGTATCGTCATGTCATGACCACGTGCGGTGATCCGACCTTCCTGATAGGCAAGATGGTCAGGCCCATAGAAAAACAGATCATGCCCGCGTGCCTGTGCCTCTTCAGCCAGACGGAACGAACTGTCCGCATTTATGTTCACGGCCCCGATCGGGTCCATCTGAAAGGCGATTTTCATGACGCGTCCCTCATTTCCACGCCAGATACATGGCGCAGCATGCAGGGGGGTGCAATGGCGTTCAGATCAAACCAAACGCGTTTTCGAGAATTTGAAAGCGCCCCGCCACATCGACAAGGGCCACGTCGAATCGCGCATTGGTCAACTGTCCGTCTGGTTCGCGTGCCAAAAACTCTTCGGCTGACGCGGCAATCCGCGCCATCTGCCGACGACCCAGGGATTCGGCGGCGCGATCGAAACTGTCGCTTTTTTTGACTTCGATGAAAACGATTCCATCGCCGTTCCGAGCGATCAGGTCTATTTCACCCCCGGCTCCGCGCCAGCGTCGTTGCAGAATTGTGAACCCACGCTTCTGATAGTCCGACGCGATGCGATCTTCGGCGGCCAGCCCGGAGTGATAGGCTATCGACCCACGCACCGATTTGTTCCGCATTTCACCCTTTTCCCAGTTTCAACGCCTTTTGGTACAGAGGACGCCGTGGCAGGTCGTACATCCTTGCAACCAGATCCGCCGCGTCCCGAACTGAATGCGTTTCTAATGCAGTCCTCAATGCCTCTTCTACGTCCAACTCGCTAATGCTTTGTGAACGCGGCCGGTCGACCAGCACCACGATCTCTCCCTTGACCGACGCCCCTTTGTAAGCGTCCGCAAGTTCGATCAGTGGTCCGCGCCGGATCTCCTCGAATTTCTTGGTCAACTCCCGACACACAGCCGCAGGGCGGTCGCCGCCCAACGTCTCGGACATATCCGTCAAACTTGCCGCAATCCGTTTGGGAGATTCGTAGAACACAAGCGTTCCGGGAACATCGCGCAGGGCCTCAAGTCGCGCCTGCCGCGCGCCCGATGCATTGGGCAAGAAACCTGCGAAAAAGAAGGCGTCGGTCGGCAGCCCTGCGAGTGTTAGCGCAGTCAACACCGCAGACGGACCGGGCGCGCATGTGACGGTGTGACCGGCCTCGGTGGCCTGACGCCCCAGATCGTACCCCGGATCGGCGATCAAGGGCATGCCTGCCTCGGAGGCATAGGCGACCGATGAACCTTGGGACAGTGCCTCCAGCAATTTTTCGCGTGCTGCCGCTCCACTGTGGTCGTGATAAGCCAGTATCCGCCGCCCGTCCAACGGAACCCCGTGAATTTCCATCAGGCGGCGTAGGCTGCGAGTATCCTCTGCCGCGATCACGTCCGCCGATGCCAGAACGTCCAGCGCCCGAAGCGTGATGTCTCGGGCCGTGCCGATCGGCGTTGCGATAAAGTACAGTCCGGGCGTCAATCTGGTCTTTTGGAAATTCAACTCTGGACCCCCTCTGCGTGACGTTTATTATCGCGGATCAACACAAGGCGGCATCTCAGACCGCCAGATCAGGGAGTTTTGATTTAGATGTTCAGCCTTTGCAAGCCTGCCCGCAAACTGGCCTTGTCCGCAATGGCCCTCGCCGCGGCCGGATTCCTGTCGGCCTGTGACCCGGTCGCCACCGGCGGCGGCCCGTCGATCAACACTTCGAAACCTGTGCCGGTCGCGCTGCTGGTGCCGCGTGGTTCGCCGCAATCGGGCGACGCGGTTCTGGCGCAAAGCCTTGAAAACTCGGCGCGGCTGGCAATCGCGGATTTGCAGAATGTCCAGATCGACCTGCGCGTTTACGACACTGCGGGCAACGCCACCACGGCAGCCGCTGTGGCGCAGCAAGCGGTGGATGACGGGGCCAAGATCATCCTCGGCCCGGTTTATGCCCAAGCTGCAAACGCGGCGGGGCTGGCCGTTTTGAACGACAATGTTAATGTGCTGTCGTTTTCGAACAACACCAACATCGCCGGCGGCAATGTCTTTGTTCTTGGTCCGACCTTTGACAACACCGCCAACCGCCTGACCACTTATGCGGCACGTCAAGGCAAGACCAACATGGTCGTCGTCTACAGCAATGACGAGGCGGGGCAGGTCGGCAAGGCCGCCATAGACCGCGCGATCAGCCGCACCAGTGTGCGCAAAGCGGGCGATATCAGTTATGAACGCTCGCAACAGGGAGTCATCAACTCGGTCCCGACAATCAAGTCGACTGTGGATGCCTCTGGCGCGGATTCGATTTTCCTGACCGCAACTACGGCTGGTGCCTTGCCGCTGTATAGCCAATTGCTGCCCGAAGCAGGCGTTTCACCGGCAACCACTCAATTCATCGGTCTGACGCGCTGGGATATACCGGCGCAGACACTGGAACTGCCGGGTGTTCAGGGGGGCTGGTTCGCCCTGCCCGACCCTGCCAAGGCACAGGCGTTCAACTCGCGCTATCAAGCAACTTATGGCGGCGCCCCGCACCCTATTGGCGGGCTTGCCTATGACGGCATCGCGGCAATCGGCGCACTGGTCAGTGCTGGCAAATCGGATGCATTGACAGGGGCCGCGCTGACGCAAGGCGCGGGCTTTCAAGGTGTGGGCGGTATTTTCCGCTTGCGCCCCGACGGAACTAATGAACGCGGACTGGCCGTTGCCACGATCCAGAACAAACAGGTGGTTGTGATTGACCCTGCCCCAACAAGCTTCTCTGGCGCCGGCTTCTGATCCGGCCACCTATCCCAGACCCGGTGACGAGCTGATCTGCGCGCCCGAAGCAATTTTCGACCACAGTGCGGTGCGCACCCGCATCGCGGAATTGCGTGAGACGTGCAGCGACAACGCGACCTTGCGAACAGAGGTCGTGAAAATCCTGCGCGGGGTTCAGAAATCCGGCCGCGCCGCGATTGCCGAGGCCTTTTCCGCGCAACCCTTTGCTGCGCGACCGCTCACTCGGGCGTACACCTATCTGACGGACGGACTGGTCCACACGGCCTTGCACGTCGCCGGTGAAATCCTGCACCCGCTGGCCAATCCGACGCGCGGCGAACGCATCGCGGTTCTGGCCGTCGGTGGTTATGGCCGTGGCGAGATGGCACCCTTTTCAGACGTCGATCTGCTGTTCCTGACACCGTACAAAATCACGGCCTGGGCCGAAAGCGTGATCGAATCCATGCTATACATGCTATGGGATTTACGGCTGAAGGTCGGACATTCTTCGCGGACGATCAAGGATTGCCTGCGACTTGGCACCGACGATTTCACCATCCGCACGGCAATGCTGGAGCATCGGTTTCTGGTTGGGGACCAGGCGTTGGCGAAAGAGCTGAACAAACGCCTTCACGCCGACCTGTTCAAAGGATCAGAAGGCGAGTTTATCGAAGCCAAACTGAACGAGCGTGACGAGCGCCACCACAAACAGGGTGAGCGTTACATGGTCGAACCCAACGTCAAGGAAGGCAAAGGCGGCCTGCGTGACCTGCAATCGCTCTATTGGATCGCCAAGTATGTCTATGATGTTCAAGATGTGGCGGAACTGGTACCGCTGGGCCTGTTCACCAAGGACGAATTCAACACGTTTGTGCAGGCCGAAGAGTTTCTTTGGGCCGTCCGCTCACATCTGCATCTGGTCACCGGACGGGCCACCGAACAGCTGACCTTTGATATGCAGGTCGAGGTGGCGGAACGCATGGGATACAAGGACCGGGCCGGTCGGCGCGGTGTTGAGATTTTCATGCAGAAGTACTTCCGCGAGGCGACACGCGTTGGCGAACTGACCCGAATCTTCCTGACCAAGCTGGAAGCGGCGCACATGAAAAGTGCCCCCTTGCTGCAACGCATTTTCCGCCGCCGCCGCAGGCTGAAAGCAGGCTACAAGGTGGTGCATGGGCGGCTGGCCGTTGTCGATCCCAAGAAATTTCTGGCCGACAAGATGAACCTTCTGCGCCTCTTCGAGGAAGGCTTGCGGACGGGTATGCTGATCCACCCCGATGCGATGCGGCTGGTGACAGCAAACCTTGACCTGATTGACGAAGACATGCGCAACGACAAGGATGCGCAACGCATTTTCCTTGATCTGATGCTCAAACATGGCAATCCCGAACGTGCCCTCAGGCGCATGAACGAACTGGGGGTGCTCACGGCCTTTCTGCCGGAATTCGAGCCCATTGTCGCTATGATGCAGTTCAACATGTATCACAGCTATACGGTGGACGAGCATACGATCCAGACCATCGTCAACCTTGCCCAGATCGAGCGCGGAGAGTTGATCGAGGAATTGCCGCTCGCCTCATCCATCCTCAAACGCGGGGTCAACCGCAAGGTTCTGTATGTCGCCTTGCTGCTGCACGATATCGCCAAGGGGCGGCCTGAAGATCATTCGATCCTGGGCGCCAAGATCGCCCGCAAGGTAGCACCGCGGCTGGGGCTTAACAAATCCGACAGTGAAACTGTCGAATGGTTGGTGCGGTATCACCTGCTGATGTCCGACATGGCACAAAAGCGCGACATTTCCGACCCGCGTACCGTCCGGGATTTTGCCAAGGCAGTGCAGACCGTCAAGCGGCTGGACTTGCTGACGGTTCTGACCGTCTGCGATATTCGCGGTGTCGGGCCGACCACCTGGAACAACTGGAAAGCCACGCTGCTCAGGGCGCTCCACAAGGAAACCAAACGGGCATTGGAAACCGGGATGGAGGATCTCAACCGTGCCAATCGGGGCGCGGAGGCCAAGAAGGCTCTGCGCGAGGCGCTGGAGGAGTGGTCCAAGGTTGATCTCAAAACCGAGACCGGGCGCCACTATGACCCCTATTGGCAGGGTCTGAACTTGTCGACCCACATCGAATTCGCAGACATGCTGCGGGTTCTGGACGAAAGCGGCGATGAAGGCGCGATGGAAATCCGGCTGCAACCAGACGAGGATCGCGACGCCACCCGTGCCTGTTTCGCGATGGGCGATCATCCTGGCATTTTTGCCCGCATTGCCGGTGCACTTGCCTTGGCCGGCGCCAATGTGGTCGATGCCCGAAGCTATACCACCAAGGACGGCTATGTGACCGATGCCTTCTGGATACAGGATGCAGAAGGCCATCCGTTCGAAGCCTCGCGCCTTCCTCGCCTCACCCAGATGATCCACAAGACGCTGAAAGGCGAAGTGGTGGCTCGGGATGCCTTTAAGTCGCGTGATAAGATCAAGAAGCGCGAAAAAGCGTTCAATGTGCCCACACACATCACTTTCGACAATGATGGGTCAGAAATTTACACGATCATCGAAGTGGACACACGCGACCGGCCCGGGCTGCTTTATGATCTGGCGCGCACTCTGGCTGCCGCGAATGTCTATATAGCAAATGCAGTCATTGCCACATATGGGGAACAGGTGGTCGACACGTTCTATGTCAAGGACATGTTTGGTCTGAAGTACTACTCGGACAGCAAGCAGCGTGGACTTGAATCCAAGCTGCGCAAGGCGATCACCGAAGGCGCTGAGCGGGCCGCGTCATGAAGCCCATCAGACTGCTTTCGGGGCTGTTCACGGTCGGGTTCTGGACCCTCGCCAGTCGAATTTTGGGGTTTCTCAGGGAAATTCTGTTGGCCGCCTATATTGGCCCCGGCCCGGTGATGGACGCCTTTGTCGCCGCGTTCCGCCTACCCAACATGTTCCGCCGTTTTTTCGCCGAAGGCGCGTTCAATGCAGCTTTCGTGCCTATGTTCTCGAAGCGGTTGGAAGGTGGCGAAGACGCCGAAAGTTTTGCACGGGCCGCGTTCAACCTGCTGGGCGCGGCGGTTCTGGCGCTGGTTGGGCTGGCGATGATTTTCATGCCGGCTCTGGTCTGGGTCACGGCCGAAGGTTTCTATGGAGACGAACGTTTCGAGCTGGCCGTCGGCTATGGATATGTCGTCTTTCCCTATATCCTGTTCATGTCGCTGGCAGCGCTGTTTTCCGGAGTGCTGAACGCCACCGGTCGGTTTGCCGCTGCCGCCGCAGCCCCCGTCCTGCTGAACATCTTTGCCTGTGCGGCAATGATTTTGGGCGCCGTTCTTGGTGGCGATGTCATCAACTGGTTGATCTGGGTGATCCCTCTTGCGGGTATCGCGCAATTGACACTTGTCTGGGTTGCGACAGAGCGCGCGGGAATCAGCATCCGACCCGGCCTGCCCCGCCTTTCCCCCGAGATGCGCCATATGGTGCGCATTGCACTGCCCGCTGCGTTGGCGATGGGCGTAACCCAGGTGAACCTTGTTGTCGGGCAACTGGTGGCGTCAAAAACCGAAAAGGCGGTGAGCTGGCTATTTGCGGCCGATCGTTTGTACCAACTCCCGCTCGGGGTCGTGGGCATTGCTGTCGGGATCGTGTTGCTTCCCGATCTGTCACGCCGATTGAGGGCCGGGGACGATATCGGAGCACGCGATGCGTTTTCGCGTGCTGGGGAGTTTTCAATGCTCCTGACACTTCCCTCCACCGTTGCATTGGTGGTCATTCCGCTGCCTCTCGTCTCGGTCCTGTTCCAACGCGGCCATTTCAGTGCCGAAGACAGCGCCGCCACCGCCCTCGCCGTTGCCATCTACGGATTAGGTTTGCCAGCCTTCATGCTGCAGAAACTGCTGCAACCGCTCTTCTTCGCCCGCGAAGACACCAAATCGCCTTTTCGTTATGCGGTCGTCGCGATGGTGATCAACGCCACGCTCGCGTTTGGCCTCTACCCGGTCATCGGTTGGATCGCCCCGGCGATTGCGACCTCGGTTGCCGGCTGGGTCATGGTTCTACAACTTTCCTTGGGTGCACGCCGCATGGGTGAGGTCGCGCGGTTCGACGACCGGTTCCGCAAGCGCGCCTGGCGGATTGCCGCAGCATCCGCGATTATGGGTTTTGTACTGATTGCCATCGTATCGCTGTTCGACTGGATTTTTGCCGTGCCAAGCTGGAGATACATGGCTTTGCTAGGTTTAATTGCCATCGCCGCAGTCGTCTATTTCGGTTCGGGCCAGGCACTCGGCGCCTTCCGTATGTCCGAATTCAAACGGGCGATGCGCAGGTCATGAGCAAGCTCGACCTTCCCGCAGGCACCGTTGTGTTCCGCCCAGGTCAAGAGTGTCCAGGATTTGTTCGGCTGGCCCAAGGTACGATCCGGGTAACACTGACGGCCCCGAATGGTCGCGAAGTTGTCCTTTATCGTGTGAATCCCGGTGATGTCTGCCTGCAAACCTTCGCCTGCCTCACCGAGGGCCGCAGTTATTCTGCCGAAGGAGTGGCCGAAACGGCGGTCAAAGGCGAAATCATCCCTCATGCGGCCTTTCGTTCGGCCATGGCCTCGGATGAAGGTTTTCGAACCGAGGTCCTGACTGCCGTCGCCCGCCGTTTTGCCGATTTCGAACAGCTTGTCGAAGAGGTCGCCCTGACCGGTTTTGACGCCCGGCTCGCCCGCGTCCTGTTGCGGCTTGCAAAAGAAGGGGTGGTACAGGCCACGCATGAGGCGCTGGCCACCGAAACCGCCTCGGGTCGGGCCTTTGTCAGCCGCCGTCTAGCGGAATTTGCCCGCCTCGGTCTGGTCGAATTGGCACGCGGGAAGGTCACAATACTGGACACAGCCGGATTGGAGCGACTTACCGCCGAAGAACGGTGACACTGTCACCGACCAGGTTCCGAAATGGGATCATAACGGACCCATCAACTACATCTGATTTCGGAGAATCATCATGATCCGCAACGAAGGAACCTTTGATCGCGCCGCCCGTGTTCTGCTGGGCCTCGTCCTTCTGTCACTCACCGTCATCGGCCCGCAAAGCATGTGGGGTCTGATCGGGATCATCCCATTGGTGACAGGTGTATTCGGGTATTGCCCGCTGTATCACATCTTGGGTCTCAACACCTGTCCCATGAAGAAATAAGATCTTTGCGCCGGGTCAGTCCCGGCGCAAACGACTGACAATCCGCGCCCATCCACCCGGTGCCAGAAAGAACGACAAACCGAATCCTGTGGCAAACCCACCCAGATCGGCGACCCAGTCCCCGGTGCCGCCAAAGAGCAGGCCGAACAGCAGTTGCAACCCCATCAGCACCGCAATAAGGCTGAAGGCGCGCGCCTGATTAGCGCCCACCAACGACAGCTTGCGCCACAAAAGCCAGGTGAATGCCCCGATCAAGCCGTAGACGGCGGGAAACCCACCGATCAATGGGTAGCGCGGATCGAGGAATATGGCATAGGCCAGCGCACCTCCGATGCCCGAAAGAACAAAGATCAGGATCATCGCCACGCTGCCGAATACCTCACCGACCATCTTGCCCATTGCCAGGACGAAGACACACACAAATACCGCCTGTGTGAAACTGCCATGGACAAAGGGGTAAGTGACAAATCGGATCACATGCTCGATCGGCCAGCGCCCAGTCTCGACCATCCAATCAAAGATATCGGCGGAGAATGCATAGGACTGAATCGCCGCCAATCGCCAGCCAACCGCTTCTGGCCCGCCGACCAGCCCGCGCGCACCAACCGTAAAACTCAGTTCGACCCCCATGATGAACAGAACCAGCGCCACCACCACGGGCGGCAACGGGTTTACTGCTGGGGTGTAATGGTCACTGCTCATGGGCTGGCCTTTCGCGGCTGTTGACGTCCCTTGACCTCATGGGTAAGCGACGGAAGCCGATTTTTCCAGACGGGAGTTCTCTTCCATGACCAAGACAAAGTTCACGCCGCGGGTGTTTTCCGGCATCCAGCCCTCGGGCGGGCTGACGCTTGGCAATTACCTTGGCGCGATGAAACGCTTTGTGGACATGCAGGGGCCAGAGTTCGAAACCATCTATTGCATGGTCGACCTGCACGCGATCACCGTCTGGCAGGACCCCGCAGCGCTTGCACACAACACGCGTGAACTGTGTGCAGGGTTCATCGCCGCGGGCATCGATCCTGAACAATCCATCCTGTTCAATCAAAGCCAGGTACCCGAGCATGCCCAATTGGCGTGGATTTTCAATTGCGTCGCCCGAATGGGCTGGATGCAACGGATGACACAATGGAAGGACAAGGCTGGCAAGAACCAGCAGAACGCCTCGCTGGGTCTCTTTGCCTATCCTTCGCTGATGGCCGCCGACATCCTGATCTATCATGCCACCCATGTGCCGGTGGGTGAGGATCAGAAACAGCATCTGGAACTGACCCGCGACATCGCAATCAAGTTCAACAACGACTATGGCACCGATTTCTTTCCCGTCACCGAACCAGTGATCGAGGGCGCCGCGACCCGCGTCATGAGTCTGCGTGACGGGTCCAAGAAGATGTCAAAGTCTGACCCCTCTGACATGAGCCGGATCAACATGACTGATGACGCCGACGCCATCGCCAGGAAGATCCGCAAAGCCAAAACCGATCCCGATGCTCTGCCGTCCGAAGCAAAGGGGCTGGAAGAGCGGCCAGAGGCGCGAAATCTGGTCAACATTTTTGCCGCGCTTGCCGATCAAAGCATTGATCAGGTTCTGACCGAGGTAGGCGGCAAACAGTTTGGCGAATTCAAACCGATGCTGGCTGATCTGGCAGTTGCCAAGCTTGCCCCCATTTCGGGCGAAATGGCCCGGTTGATGGACGATCAGGCCGAGATTGACCGGATTCTCGCACGTGGAGCAGAGCGAGCTCGCGAAATTTCCGTGCCAATTCTGCGAAAGACCTATGAAATTGTCGGGATGGTCGGCGCTACGTAACGAAGACGCCATGCGAACCGCCCCGCTTCAGTCTTTTGCGCGGTGGCGGGCGCGGGTTGACCAGACCCGCAGATCCGAGAACGTCTTGACCGTCGCGGCAAGAACCAACGCGCTCAGCACGGCCTTGGACAGCGTCTCCATCGTTCCCTGGATCATCAGGGCGTGAACAATGCCGCCGACGACAATCACCGCCGCACAGGCAGTGTGGCCGCGTCTCCAGTTACGCCATTTCAGGCGCCGACGGAGTGCTGGCAGAAGCACCGAAGCGAACACGGCCCACATCGCGATGACACCCCAGAACGAGAACGGCGTCGGTGACACGAACAGCAGTGCGTCGACTACATCCGGCGGGCTGGTGATCCAGAGACCGACAACATGAACCACCACCGCGGCGGCCAGACAGATGCCAACCCCGCGATGCACGCGTCGGCTGCGGTAAGTGGAGAGCCCTGGCAATAACCCGCCTGCCAGAAGGGGCTGTACAAGCAAAAGACTCATCGCAACAACGCCAGCAAACCCTGCCATGATGTAAACCGGATTGCGCCAGGCCAGCAGCGGGCTCATCGCTGCGGCGGCGACCGGCACGATGAGTACAATCGCGAGCGCACTCCAGATCAGGATCACGCGCAATCGACCTGCCCCAGTGAACGCCACCGCGATCAGACAGGCCGAAGCACGAAATGCGCAATAAGGCTGGTGTCGTTTGCGCTGCGCATGATGGGGCGCAGGAATACCGTGTCGAATTCGCCGCTGTCATAAGCGAGATGGCCATGCGGCTGACCGAAGGCGGGGACGATCTGCGGCATTTCCAACTGGAAAACCCCACGTTCGTCAGTGAGCGTGGCTCCGTGACTGTGCGGTTCACGCTCGTGCCCTTCGGTCGTATGCGCCCAGATCTGGATTCTTTGCCCGGCGAGCGGCGCACCATCCCCGGCGCGTCGCACCGTCCCTGTCATCCAGAACCCGCCGCCCCCGATCCTTTCCACGATCGGAGCTCCCGGCAGATAATTGTTGGCCCCACCTCGCATCGAGGGCGTAGGCGCAAGATCTTGGGCGCGGGCAGGAACCAGATGGCCCGACACACCGGTCGCCACAAGGGCGCCGCCCGTGACAAGAAGGGAACGGCGGGTGAAGAAAGAAGTCTGCATGTGTTGGTCTCCTGTCCAACGGACAGACACACGGTCAGCCTGATGGGACCGGTCGCATCCGTACTTCCTCCAATCATAACATACCTGAAGTGTTTCCGGGAACAGGACACGGAGAGACATGGCAAAGCACAATCAACGTTTCGTGAGCGTACTCTGCCATTTTTTTATCGAGTGACCCAGCGCGTCTCAGGCCGCCTTCTGGTGCAGGATCTCGTGGACGATGGCTTCGGCCACATCATTGGGGCTAACCGATTGATTGACCGCACGAGTCAAAATCCGGTCCATCGTCCGATCCAGCGCTTCCAGCTTGCCTGCGACCCAATCCGTTCGATTGGCAATCTGCAGGATTTCCGTCGCCACGTTGATGATTCCACCACCGTTGGTCACAAAATCGGGCGCGTAGAGAATGCCGCGGTCATGCAGGCGCTGCGCATCGGCTTCGGTTGCCAACTGGTTGTTGGCCCCACCTGCCACCGCGCCAACCTTGAGCAGCGGAATACTGGCATCGTTCAGGATTGCCCCGATAGCGCAGGGGGCGAAAATGTCGGCCTCTGCCTCATAGACCGCGTCTGGCTTTACCGGTTGGGCCGCGAACTCTTCGGCCACGCGCGCCACCTGTTGCGCATCAATATCGGTAACGATCAACCCGGCGCCAGCGTCGGTCAGCAGCTTGCACAGATGGTGACCTACATGTCCCAGCCCCTGTACCGAAACCGTCTTGCCAGTCAAATCAGACGATCCGAACCGGTGCCGGGCTGTCGTCCGGATCGCGTTGAAAATCCCGCGCGCGGTGATCGGAGAAGGATCGCCGCTGGCAAACTCGCCATCGGCGAGCCCTGCAACAAAGCGCGTTTCGGTCCCGATCATCGCCATGTCGGCGGGTGTCATGCCCATATCCTCGGCGGTCCAATAGCAGCCCTCAAGGCTTTGCACCGCGCGGCCAAAAGCCTGCATCAGTTCGGGTGTCTTGTCTATGGTGGGGTCGCCGAGGATGACGGCCTTGCCCCCGCCCAGGGGAAGATCGGCCGCGGCATTCTTGAACGTCATACCGCGCGACAGGCGCAAGGCATCATTCAGCGCCTCTGTCGGATGGCCGTAGGGGCGCATTCTCACGCCACCCGCAGCGGGACCAAGTTGCGTGGAGTGTATTGCAATGAATCCTTTGAGGCCAACTTCCGTGTCTTCAAATTGGATGACCTGCTCATGATCAGGCACATCAACCGCAACAATCTTCATTTGTCGTCTCCAATGATCTTATCGAGTCATCGCACGGAGTTTGGAGCGATTTTCACCAAGATTGCCTGTCGACAAACGCTGTGTTAGCGATTTCACCTACAGAGTAAATAATTTTTGGGTGGATTCACTAAATGGACGAGATAGATCGCAGAATCGTACGCGCCTTGCAGCGCGACGGACGAATAACCGTCACCGAGCTTGCGGAGACCATCGGACTGTCAGCAACGCCCTGCGCAAGGCGACTGGAACGACTTCAGAAGGACAAAGTCATCACCGGTTATGCCGCCCAGGTCGATCCGGCAAAACTCGGGCTGGGGGTGTCGATATTCGTTTCGGTTGAGCTGGACAAACAGGACAGGGCGGCCATCGATGCGTTCGAACGCGCGATCCGGCGCTGCGAAGAGGTGATGGAATGTTACCTCATGACCGGGTCGCGAGATATCCTGCTGCGGGTGGTCGCCGCCGATCTGTCGGCCTTCGACGCTTTTCTTGAAAATCGCTTGATGCAGATTCCGGGCATCAGAAATTTACGGTCAAATTTCGCGTTGCGAACCATGGTCAAACGTGAGGTTCTGCCCATGGTGATCTGAAAAAGGTCTGGACCCCTGACCCACTCCGCCCTACCTTTCGCGCAAACGAGGGAGTGAGAGATGGCCGCCGGCACCAATATCCGCACATATTTCAATGGCACCTGGCATGACGGAAACACTCCGATCATGCATGCAGCCGATCACGGGGCCTGGCTGGGCTCTTCAGTATTCGACGGGGCGCGGTATTTCGATGGGTTGGCTCCTGATCTGGATGCCCATTGTGCCCGCACCAATCGCTCGGCCGAGGCGCTGATGCTCACGCCCTCGGTAAGTGTCGAGGACATGGTTCAAATCATCCGTGAGGGACTAAAACCCTATGGCCCCGACAAGGCGGTCTATATCCGGCCTATGTATTGGGCGATTGATGGTGATACCTCGACCATTGCCCCCAAAGAGGACAGCACTGCTTTTGCCGTGTGCCTCGAAGAAATCCCCATGGCGCCTGCAACGGCTGCGGCGACACTGACGAAGACCCGTTTCCGCCGCCCGGTATTGGAGGATGCCGTTGTCAACGCCAAGGCCGGGTGCCTTTATCCCAACAACGCCCGCATGGTTCGCGAGGCGCGGTCAAAAGGGTTTTCCAACGCTTTAGTGGCTGATGCAATGGGCAACGTGGCCGAAACGGCAACGGCAAACATCTTCATGGTCAAGGATGGCGAGGTGTTTACTCCCATCGCCAACGGCACTTTTCTGGCTGGGATCACTCGTGCGCGACATATGAAAAACCTTCGCGCCGATGGGGTGACAGTGCATGAAAAGGTTCTGACTTTTGCCGATTTCCACGAGGCGGACGAAGTGTTCATGTCCGGCAACATGAACAAGGTCACGCCGGTCACTGCACTGGACGAAACACAATTCCAAGTTGGACCTATCGCCCGTCGAACACGCGAGTTGTATTGGGACTGGGCCGCGTCAAACGGGTGATTGCTTGAACGCTGTCAGTTGCCACTTGCTCTTTGCTGCGGCATGATCGCCGCAAACTGAAAGGTAATACATGCGTAAGTTCCTTGTCGTCCTGGATGACAGTCGCGAATGTCTGAACGCCATGCGCTTTGCCGCAATGCGTGCGGCGCACACCGGTGGTGGCGTGACAATTCTGTCGGTCATACCGCCAGACGAATTCAACCACTGGATCGGTGTAGGTGAGGTGATGCGCGAAGAAGCGCGCGAGCGTATCCATGCGCATTTCGAAGTGTTCGCCAAATGGATGCGGGACAAGCAGGGGATTGAACCGGAACTGGCAATCCGCGAAGGCGAGGCGGTGCCGGAAATCATTGAACATGTACAGACTGATCCGGAAATCGGCGTTCTGGTTCTGGGTGCCGGGACCGACAAGAAAGGCCCCGGTCCACTGGTCACGCAACTGACCCGTAATTCTGGAAGCCTGCCAATCCCAATCACCATCGTTCCGGGCGATCTGAGCAAGGAGAAGCTCGAAGAAATCACCTGAGGCAAGCGGATGAAGAGGCGCATTCAATTCTGGTTCGAGTTCGCCTCGACATACTCCTATCTCAGCGCCATGCGAATCGTAGAGGCGGCGGCCAAGCACGACGTAGCAGTGGATTGGCAGCCGTTTCTTTTGGGTCCGATTTTTGCCGAACAGGGATGGGACAATTCGCCCTTCAACCTGTATCCCGCCAAAGGCCGCTATATGTGGCGGGATCTGGAGCGCCTGAGCGCGACGCGCGAGTTACCATTTGTGCGACCTGATCCCTTCCCGCAAAATGGGCTGGCTGCTGCTCGCATCGCATTGGCAGCCCGGGAATTGGGCAAGGCAGGTCCGTTTGTTCGGGCCGTATTCGACGCCGAGTTCGGAATTGGGCAGGATATCTCAAAACCTTCTGTTCTGACCGCTTGCCTTGCTGCGGCGGATTTGCCGGACACCCTGCTGGAGCGGAGCACGTCACCCGAGATTAAGTCGACTTTGTTTGAACAGGTCGCCAAGGCCAAAACGCTTGGCATCTTCGGTGCACCCAGCTTTATAGTCGAGGATGAGCTATATTGGGGTGATGATCGGCTGGATCAGGCGCTTGCACATGCCGCCACCTTTTAGAATCGTTCCAAATATTGACTTCCCTTGGTTCTGCCCGCATATCAATGCCAAGCGAAACGGAGTGCTGCCATGTTCATCCAGACCGAATCGACCCCGAATCCGGCGACCCTGAAATTCCTGCCCGGCCAGACGGTTCTGGAAGCGGGAACTGCCGATTTTCCTACAGCTGACGCAGCATTGAAATCCCCGCTTGCGGCGCGGATATTCTCGGTGAATGGCGTCACCGGCGTGTTTTTCGGCAACGATTTCGTAACCGTCACCAAGGCAGACGGGATTGAATGGGATCACATCAAACCCGCGATACTGGGCGCGGTGATGGAACACTATCAATCAGGTCAGCCGGTGATGGGCGCCGATGCCTCTACCGCCTCGGGCCATGCCGATCACGATGGCGAAGATGCCGAGGTCGTCAACCAAATCAAGGAATTGCTGGACAGCCGAGTTCGACCTGCCGTTGCGCAAGATGGTGGGGACATAACATTCCACGGGTTCGATCGGGGCGTTGTCTATCTGCACATGCAAGGCGCCTGTGCGGGATGCCCGTCGTCCACCTTGACACTGAAGATGGGAATCGAAAACCTGTTGCGCCACTACATTCCCGAAGTGACCGAGGTTCGGCCTGTTGCCGTCTGATCGCCTGATCCTCGGTTTTGACACATCGGCCGCGCATTGCGCGGCCGCTTTGTTGCAGGGATCAAACATCATCGCTTCTACTGCCGAGGCCATGACGCGCGGCCAAGCCGAACGGCTGATGCCGCTACTGGAGGAGCTTCTCTGGCAAAATAACGCGAAATGGCGCGATCTGACGGCCATTGGCGTGGGCATCGGGCCCGGAAATTTCACGGGTATTCGAATATCGGTATCCGCCGCACGCGGCCTTTCGCTGGGGTTGGGCATACCCGCAGTTGGCGTTTCAGGCTTCGAATCTCATGCGTCCAGCGCGCCCGAAGGGCATCTGGTAGCCATCCCGGCCCCGCGTGATCAGGTCTATCTACATCCCACAGGCTCTCACCCGGCATTGATGCCGCGTGACGACGCTATTTCGTACGGCCCATTATTTTCCGAGGTTTCTCCTGCCATCGTCGCCGAAGGCATCGCCCGCATCGCGGCCACCCGATGGGAAAGCAGCACACTACCACCCGCACCGCTGTACATTCGACCGGCCGACGCGGCGCCGTCCAGCGATGTGCCACCGATTTTGCTGGACGGATGACACCCGAGCAGATGGCCGCGACTCACGCGGCGGCGTTCACACAATCCCGACCGTGGAGTGCAGGGGAATTCGCAAGTCTACTTACCAATCCCTTCACGCATACCATTGGTGACAAACGGTGTTTCGCATTGTATCAGGTAATCGCAGGCGAGGCCGAACTGCTGACCATTGCGACCCACCCGGAACACCAACGTCAACATCTAGCCTTGGCCTGCATGAAGCATTGGCACAAGCAAGCGGCAATTCTGGGAGCAACTCGCGCCTTTCTGGATGTTGCCGCTGACAACACTCCGGCCATTGCACTCTACAACCTCTGCGGTTATTCCATCTGCGGCATGCGTCGGGGGTACTACCGACGCGAAAACAGCGAGAACGCCGACGCGATGCTGATGCAGCGTGACCTGCCCTAGCGGCAAGGGGGTGATTTCAGACCATATGGTCAAAAATCAGTGAAAAAGCGGTTGACCAGCGCCGCTGCAAACGGCCTTAATTGCCAGCACCACAGCAGTTCTGCTCGCTTTGTGCGAGGCTTCGGGAAATTCCCAACCTCGGACCGATAACAAAACAACGGGAGTAACATATGACCCTCATGAAATCCTTGATGGGTGCAGCGGCCGCCGTCGCCATGACCGCAGGCGCCGCGCTCGCCGAACCGGCCCTGATTTTCGATCTGGGCGGAAAATTCGACAAATCGTTCAACGAGGCCGCGTTCAACGGTGCCCAGCGTTGGGCCGAGGAAACCGGCGGTAGTTTCCGCGAGATTGAGCTTCAGTCCGAAGCCCAGCGCGAACAAGCCCTGCGCCGCTTTGCCGAAGCGGGTGCCAACCCGGTAATCACAATGGGTTTTGCAATGGCCGATCCGCTGGCAGCCGTGGCGCCCGACTATCCCGACACTAAGTTTGTCGCTGTCGACGTGAACTGGCTGGATGCGCCGAATATCCGTCAGGTAAGTTTTGCCGAGCACGAAGGATCGTATCTGGTCGGGATGATGGCGGCCATGGCCTCGAAGTCGGGAACCGTCGGGTTCGTGGGTGGCATGGACATCCCGCTGATCCGTCACTTTGGCTGCGGCTATGCGCAGGGCGCCAAGGCCGTAAATCCCGACATCAAGATCGTGGCGAACATGACAGGCACCACTCCGGCGGCATGGAACGACCCGGTCAAAGGCTCTGAACTGACCAAGGCGCAGATCAGCCAGGGGGCCGACGTGATCTACGCGGCCGCTGGCGGTACTGGCGTTGGCGTTCTGCAAACCGCCGCCGACGAAGGTATCCTGTCGATCGGCGTGGACAGCAACCAGAACCACCTGCACCCGGGCAAGGTGCTTACCTCGATGCTCAAGCGCGTTGACGTCGCCGTTTATGACGCGATGAAAGCCGGTGCCGACGTTGAAACCGGTGTTTTCACCATGGGTCTGGCCGACGAGGGTGTTGGATACGCGATGGATGACAACAATGCTCCGCTCGTTTCCGGCGAGATGAAAGCCGCGGTTGACAAAGCTCGTCAGGATATCATCGACGGAAACGTGAGCGTGGTCAGCTATTACGAAAACGACAGCTGCCCTGCATTGAGCTTCTGATCCAAGGCAGGGCAGCCCCTTTGCCCTGCTCCCAAATTCCCGTTTGTCAGCCCAGGCTGGCAAACGGCCCTTTTGGCCATGAGGACAAGATATGACCGCCCCCGCAATCGAGCTCAAAGGGATATCCAAGGCCTTTGGGCCGGTCCAGGCGAACAAGGACATTTCCATTAGCGTCACCCCCGGAACGATCCACGGGATCATCGGAGAAAACGGCGCAGGCAAGTCCACGCTGATGAGTATTCTTTACGGCTTCTACAAAGCCGACAAAGGCGAGATCTGGATCAACGGACGAAAAACCGAGATCCCCGACAGCCAGGCCGCCATCGCCGCGGGCATCGGGATGGTGTTCCAGCATTTCAAACTGGTCGAGAACTTTACCGTTCTGGAGAACATCGTTTTGGGCGCCGAAGATGGCGGGCTTTTGGCCCCTTCTCTGGCCAAGGCGCGAAAAGAGCTGAAAGCGCTTGAGGAAGAGTACGATTTGTTCGTCGACCCCGACAAACGCATCGACGAGATCGGCGTTGGCATGCAACAGCGGGTGGAAATCCTCAAAGCGCTCTATCGCAAGGCGGAAATCCTGATTCTAGACGAACCCACAGGCGTTTTGACTCCGGCCGAGGCTGATCAACTGTTCCGCATTCTCCACCGCCTTCGGGAAGAAGGAAAAACCATTATCCTGATCACCCACAAGCTGCGTGAAATCATGGAGGCGACCGATACCGTCTCGGTGATGCGCCGGGGCGAGATGACGGCCACCGTCAAAACATCGGAAACCAACCCTGAACACCTGGCCGAGCTGATGGTTGGCCGCAAAGTTTTGTTGCGCGTAGACAAGGCACCGGCGCAGCCCGGCAAACCGATCCTGGAAATCCAAAACCTGCGCGTCACCGACGAAACTGGTGTCGAGCGCGTGAAGGGTATCGATCTGACCGTCCGCGCCGGAGAAATCCTTGGCATCGCGGGCGTTGCCGGAAATGGCCAGTCCGAGTTACTGGAGGTGCTGGGCGGTATGCGCCCCGCCACCGGCACGATCCGCCTAAATGGCCAACCACTGACGCTGTCTGGCCATGGGGCCGATGGGCAAGCACGTCGCGCCCAGGGTGTCGCGCATGTCCCCGAAGACCGCCAGCGCGAAGGGTTGATCATGGATTTTCACGCCTGGGAAAACGTGGCCTTCGGGTATCACCGCGACCCGGCCTATCAGCGTGGCATTTTCATGGACAACGCCGCTCTGCGCGCCGATACCGAGCGCAAGATCGAGAAATTCGACGTTCGTCCCGCTGACGGTTGGCTTGCAGCCAAAAATTTTTCAGGCGGGAACCAGCAGAAAATCGTCGTGGCGCGCGAGATCGAGCGCAATCCCGAATTGCTGCTGGTCGGGCAACCGACGCGTGGGGTCGATATCGGGGCCATCGAGTTCATCCACAAACAGATCGTCGCCCTGCGCGACCAGGGCAAAGCCATCTTGCTGGTCTCTGTCGAACTGGAGGAGATCTTCTCGCTTTCCGACCGTATCGCGGTGATGTTTGACGGGCACATCATGGGCGAACGCCTGCCACAGGAAACGGATGAAAAAGAACTTGGCCTTTTGATGGCCGGTGTCGCCGGGGAGGCCGCTTAAGATGGAAAAGATGCCCAAATGGGCCGATGTGGTCCTGATCCCTCTGATCAGCCTGATCCTTGCCGCGATCCTTTCGGCCCTTGTCATCCTCGGCATCGGCGAAGACCCTGTTGCGGCGGTCAAGCTGATGGTTTCCGGCGCGCTCGGGTCAACCTATGGCTGGGGCTATACGCTCTACTATGCCACCAACTTCATCTTCACCGGCCTTGCGGTTGCCGTGGCCTTTCACGCGAGGATGTTCAACATCGGCGGCGAGGGGCAAGCGATGCTGGGCGGTCTGGGCGTGGCCCTTGTGTGTCTTTATGTACCTTGGCCGCACTGGTCCGTCGCATTGCTCGCCGCCTGCGCCGCTTCGATGATCTTTGGCGCCGCATGGGCCGCGATCCCGGCCTATCTGCAGGCAAAGCGGGGCAGCCACATCGTGATCACAACGATCATGTTCAACTTCATCGCCGCGGCCTTCCTGAATTACATGCTGGTCAATGTGATGCGACCCGAAGGGTCGATGGACCCGGCGACAAAACGGTTCCCCGAGGCGGTCCACTTACCGACCCTGCATGAACTGCTGGCCCCGATCGGCATCAACTTTTCCAAGGCCGCGCCTGCGAATATCTCCCTGATCGTCGCAGTTATCGCCTGCGTCGTGGTCTGGGCGCTGATCTGGCGTACCCGGCTGGGTTATGAAATCCGGGCCTATGGCCACTCGGAGACTGGCGCGCTCTATGCCGGAATTTCACCGGTACGGATCACAATCGTTTCAATGCTGATTTCAGGTGCCCTGGCCGGACTTATGGCGACCAACAACGTGATGGGTGAGGCCGAGCGTCTGGTGCTCAATTCAACAGAAGGCGCGGGTTTCATCGGTATCGCCGTGGCGCTGATGGGCCGCTCGCACCCCTTTGGTGTGTTCCTGGCTGCGATCCTGTTCGGGTTTCTCTATCAGGGCGGCGCGGAGTTGGCGCTATGGACATCGATCCCCCGCGAATTGATCGTCGTCATTCAGGCGTTGGTAATCCTGTTTACAGGCGCGCTGGACAACATGGTTCGCGCACCGCTTGAAAAACTGTTCCTCGGATTGCGGAAAGGATCGGCCTGATGGATTTCTTGACGATCATCCAGATACTCGATTCGACGGTTCGACTGTCCACTCCGCTGCTGCTGGCCTGCCTGGCAGGCCTCTATTCAGAACGCGCCGGCATCTTTGACATCGGTCTTGAAGGCAAGATGCTGATGTCTGCTTTTTTCTCGGCCGCCGTGGCTGCGGTTTCTGGCTCGGTCTGGCTGGGATTGCTGGCGGGTATTGCATCTTCCATGGTACTGGCCGGACTGCACGGTTTGGCCTCGATCACGTTCCGGGGCAATCAGCTGATTTCTGGTGTGGCGATCAATTTTCTGGCCGCAGGCATGACTGTTCTGGTGGCGCAGGACTGGTTCCAACAGGGCGGGCGCACGCCCTCTCTGTTCGGCGGTGGACGGTTTGAACCCATCAACTGGCCCTTTGCCGAAGCCATCGCCAATGTGCCGGTTGTCGGACCGATCTATGCCGAGCTCCTCTCAGGCCATTCCATTCTGGTCTATGTCGCTTTCCTGGCCGTACCTGCGACCTGGTGGATTCTCTTCCGGACACGCTTCGGCCTGCGACTGCGCGCGGTGGGCGAAAACCCGGCGGCGGTTGATACCGCCGGCGTATCGGTCGTCGGCCTGCGCTACGCCGCGGTGGCAATCTGTGGTGTGCTCTGCGGTATTGCCGGGGCCTATCTGGCGACTGCGCTGCAGGCCGGGTTCGTCAAGGATATGACCGCCGGGCGGGGCTTTATCGCACTCGCCGCGCTGATCTTTGCCAAGTGGCGGCCCTGGCATGCAATGTGGGCCTGCCTGCTGTTCGGCCTGTTACAGGCCATCGCCTTGCGCTTTCAGAATATCGACCTTGGCGGGATCGTGATCCCGGTGCAGGTCATGGACGCCCTGCCCTACATCCTGACTGTCGTGATTCTTGCAGGCTTCGTCGGCAAGGCCATTCCGCCGCGCGCAGGTGGCGAACCCTATGTAAAGGAACGCTGATAAGGCCAGTTCGGGATCGTAAATCAGTCCTGATCGCTGCGCGGCAGCATGGGCAGTTGATTTTGCCAACGGTTGCGGTTCTAAGAGGGTATGCAGATATACCTTCCTATCGCCGAAGTTTCCGTCAACGCGTTCCTCCTGCTGGGGCTGGGGGGAATGGTTGGCGTTTTGTCCGGCATGTTCGGTGTTGGCGGCGGCTTTTTGATGACGCCGCTGTTGTTCTTCATCGGCATCCCGCCTGCGGTTGCGGTCGCCACAGAGGCGAACCAGATCGTCGCCTCATCCTTCTCGGGTGTGCTGGCGCATTTCCGACGAAAAACCGTCGATCTCAAGATGGGTACGGTTCTTCTGATAGGGGGGTTGACCGGCGCTGCCTTGGGCGTGGTGGTGTTCAACTACCTCAAAAGCCTCGGTCAGGTCGATCTGCTCGTCAAGCTCTGTTACGTGGTGTTCCTTGGCATCATCGGCGGGCTGATGTTCATCGAAAGCCTGAACGCTATTCGGAAATCCCGCAAATCCGGCGGCACTCCGGCAAAGCGGCGTCAGCGCGGCTGGATCCACGCGATGCCGCTCAAGATGCGCTTTCGCACCTCGGGTCTCTATATCTCCGTGATACCACCTCTGATCGTCGGCCTGTTTGTCGGCGTGCTGTCGGCCATCATGGGCGTTGGTGGTGGCTTCATCATGGTTCCCGCCATGATCTATCTGCTGGGTATGCCGACCAAGGTCGTGGTTGGCACCTCGCTATTCCAGATCATATTCGTGACCGCCTTTACAACCATGTTGCACGCAACCACGAACTATACCGTGGATGTCGTTCTGGCCGTTCTGTTGTTGGTCGGCGGTGTCATCGGCGCCCAGTTCGGGACCGTAATCGGTGCGCGCATGAAAGCCGAGCAATTGCGAATTCTTCTGGCTTTGATGGTTCTTGCTGTCTGCGGCAAGCTGGCGCTTGATCTGTTGTTGCAGCCCACCGAATTGTACTCGCTCGGCGCAAGCGGGGGTCACTGACATGTTGCGCCTGTTCATTGCCTTGTTTTTATTAGCCATACCCGCCTCCGCAGCGCAGGAAACCGTTGTTCTGGGGCTTAGTCAGGATCGTGTGGCCATCACGGCTGACTTCAATGGCTCCGAAATTCTGATCTTTGGTGCCGTGAAGCGAGAGACACCAATTCCTGCCGGTGCGCCACTTCAGGTCATCGTGGCGGTCTCTGGCCCCTCCGAACCAGTGCTGGTACGACGGAAAGAGAAGAAGTTCGGCATCTGGGTCAACGTCGACAGCGTTCTGGTCGATTCCGCACCCAGTTTTTATGCAGTAGCGACCAGCGCACCAATCGACGAGGTGATCACAGATACCGAGGATCTGCGCTACCGCATCTCAATCGAACGCGCCATTCGCTCGGTCGGCGCGGCAATGCACATCCGTGGGGCACAGTCCTTTGCCGATGCCGTGGTCCGCATTCGCGAGCATGCGCATCTCTATTCGATACGCGAAAACACGGTGGCCGTGGACGAGCAGACCTTGTTCAGAACGTCCATCGACATGCCCGCCGACTTGACCGAAGGGGACTATGTGGCGCGCATTTTCCTGACTCGTGAGGGCGAGGTGATTTCGGAATTTGAAACCACCATTGACGTGCGCAAGGTAGGGCTGGAACGCATCCTGTATACCATGTCCCGCGAACAACCAATTTTCTATGGCCTGATGTCCCTGGCAATTGCCATTGCAGCCGGTTGGGGAGCCTCGACCGCGTTCCGGTTGCTACGCAATAACTAACCCCGACCGATATAAGGCATGGTCGTGGCCATGACGGTCATGAACTGAACATTCGCCTCGGGCGGCAGGCTGGCCATGTGCAGAACCGAACGCGCGGCATCCTCGACCGCCATCGTGGGATCTGGCTCTCGCCCGTCGGCCTGGGCGGCCTCCACCAACCCTTGTACAATTGGCGTGCGTGCATTGCCGATATCGATCTGACCGCAGGCGATACCGAACGGCCTTCCGTCCAGTGACAGGCTCCGGGTCAGCCCGGTAATGGCGTGTTTGGTGGCCGTGTAATGCACCGAATTCGGGCGGGGTACATGCGCGGCAATGGAGCCGTTGTTGATGATCCGCCCCCCTTGCGGAGACTGTTTGCGCATCGCGGCAAACGCTTCGCGGGCGCACAGAAACATGCCGTTCAGGTTCACATTGACCGAATTGTACCAGTCCTGAAGCGCAATTTGCTCAATTGTACCGCCCCTTGCAAAGATCCCGGCATTGTTGAACAGGACGTCCAGCCGCCCAACCCGGTCGACAAACCTGCGAAACGCGGCCACCACGGCGTGTGGGTCGGTCACATCCGCGACCAATGGCAAGGCGTTGGGCTGCCCCTCAGCCAATTCGTTCAGAACGTCGCCACGTCGCGCCAGCAGTCCGACATGCCAGCCTTCGGCCAGAAACAACTCTGCCGTTGCCCGGCCAATGCCCGAGCTGGCGCCGGTCACGATGATCGTTTTCATGTCTCTTCTGCCTCCAATGTCAGTTCCGGCGTAGCGATCAGACGCAGGTCATCCACCCGTAGCGGATGGGTCGGTTTTGACAGCCTGTTGCGCACCACCCAAATCAGCCGCTCTTGCGCGCGGGTGATCGCCACATAGGCCAGCCGCTTCCACAAGGGCTGGCCCGCTTCGGTGCGCCCCATGCGTGCCGCGGCATAAATGTCGGGGGCAAAGACCTGAACCGTTTCCCATTGCGAGCCTTGTGCCTTGTGAATCGTCACCGCCGCGCCATGCAGAAACGTCGCCCCCATACGGGCGGCATAGGGGATGAACGGTTCCTCTTCGTCCGGTTTTTCGATCTTGACGATCGAAGCGGCGCTGACCTGCGGGTCTTCGGCCCCGATCACGTGCAATCGTGAAAAACCTGCCTTGCGCCCCGGCCCCAGATAGATCACCTGAGCCCCCTTGATCAGCCCGCGCGCCTCAAGATCGAGGCGCTTCTTGCGGTGTTTCAAGGGCAGCTCGATCCCGTCGCAGATCAGTGGTTCACCTTCCAAAAGTTCGGTCTCGGGTGCACCGTGAACATGGCGAAAGGCATTGATCAGCCGAATGCGCGTTGCATTGCGCCAGACCAGAACCGGGCTGCGCGCCATAAGATCGACCTCGACCCGCTGGCCCCACACCACGCGATCGTCCCGGCGCGCGGTGTCTTCGATCAGGCGCTCGAACTCTTCGAACCCCATCTGCGGGTCTGCAAGGGCGTGTGCGAGATCAAGGATGGGGTTGTCCGCGTCCTGACGGTGAATGCGGCTGAGCGTCAGTTTGCGCGGCTCTGGCAGCCCGTCGAACACCATTGAGCCAGACTGGTTGACCGGGGCCAGCTGGGCCGGATCACCGAACAACAGAAGTGTTGGGAAAATTTCCTTCAAATCCTCGAATTGTCGGTCATCCAGCATCGAGGCTTCGTCCACGAAACCGATATCCAGGGGCTCTTCGCGACGTTTCCAACCGGTGATGAAATCGGACCCGCGCAAACCGGCGGCTGCCAGCGCACCGGGGATGGACTTGTTCCTGGAATAAAACGCGGCGGCGCGATCCAGGGCCTCATCGGTCAACCCCTCGATCTCGGGGCGCTCGTCATTGCCTTCGAGCCACTCGGCAATGCGTTCGTATTCAGGGTCGTAGACGGGAGTATAGAGAATGCGATGGATGGTCGTGGCCGGGACCCCGCGCAGGCGCAAGACACTGGCGGCCTTGTTCGTCGGCGCGAGAATTGCCAGCGACCGTTTGTCACGCGATTTGCGACTTTCATAGTCACCCGAGACAACGTTGATACCAGCGTCGGCCAAGGCCTTGTAAAGCTGGGCCAGCAATAGTGTTTTACCCGATCCGGCCTTGCCGATCACGGCCATGACGCCAGACTTTCCGTCACCCGGAGATTTCAGCAGGGAGTCGTCATCCAGATCGACTCCGGCCAGTCGCAGCATCTCGGCGATGCTGTCATAGGCGGTGGCCTGATCGTCGGAAAATTTCACTTGTGGCAAGGACATGGCGCGACCCTACAGGGCCGCGCCAGCCATCACCAGACACCAATTGTGCGACAGGTCCAGGCGCTTTGGGCGAACCGGGGCTGCTGCGCCTTGCCGAAGGCCGTGTTGAACCACATCCGCGACAATTCGCGTGAGATGCCCGCACGTTCGGCAACACGCATGCAATCCTCTGCCGAATAGGGCCACAACCCGACAGAGATCTGATCACGCCCGGTTCCTTCGGACCCCAGAATGACCGGGGATGACCCGATCAGGCGATAGATCCGCACCATCCGGGCGTCAAAAACCCCGGCGATGTGGGTCAGGCCGAAACCTTCCATGATCTCGCCACCGCTGAGCATGATCGCACCGGCGGTTCGCGGGCTGGCATCGCGGGACAGGCAGAACCGGGTGACTTCCCAGATCAACGGGCTACAAATCGGCGCGCCACCGGTCAGATGCCCAAAGATATCGTTGACCATGACGGGACCGGTGGTTGGCAGAACACGCATTGACCCGCCGTGACTGCCATCTTCTTCTTCCCAGATGACATAAAGGGGGTTCAGGTCGTCGTAGTTGTCCCGCTCCTCCCCCTTTTCATTGACGTGAACATCCCAGCCCAGCCGGGTTTTGAACTGGTCCGCCCGATCGCGAAACATGCCTTCGGCCAATTTCGGAAACTTGTGCAGTTCATCTGCGTAGACATAGCGCAACATAACGATTCCCCTCGTCGTTCACTTGAGAACAAAGGGGGTACAAAGCTATGGTTAAAATCCTGTCATCAGGGCGCGCGGGCGTTAAACCACTATTAATCCCCTGCTCATCGCGGTGGCGATGGCATGAGTGGTGTTCAGTGCCCCCAGCTTGAATCGGGCGCTTTCGATGTAGACACGCAATGTGTGCTCTGAAATCGACAGGGAATGCGCAACCTGAGCACGGTTGTAGCCCAGGGCCAGCAAGGTCATTGCGTCCACTTCCCGTGGTGACAATGCCCGGTTTGGTTCCGGATGCTGACCACTTTCGAATTCCAGCGCTTTTCGGTTGAAGTAATGCGCGATCAGGATCAGGTCTCGCCCATGCGCTTCAGTGAACCTGCTCCAGGTTTCGTCGTCACAGTTGTGGTTGGCCGTGAACAGCGCGAACTGGCCATTTGGACCCCGGATCGGGATGGAATAGCCCTGGTTTCCGACCCCGTGCTGCAAAGCGTCCTTCAGAAACGCTTTCTGCACCCTGCCCGACCAGTCCAGCTTCTTCCAATCAACAGGGTGGAAACGTTGGAAGCATCCCAAAATCACCGGGTCAATCCGATGATAGTTCCGCTCAAGATAGCGGTCCGCCCAGATGTCGGGATAGGTGGTGCACCCATATTGGTCCCCGGCGCCGTCTACCCAATGATAGATTATGTGATCAATACCCAGTCTGTCCCGGAGTGCGTCGGCAACCCGTTCGAGGTCTTCAAGCGTGCTGCTGTTGTCCAACTCCTCTAGGACCTGGTTCAAATCGACCTTCTTTCGCATGCGCGGGCGCCCGTACCTCTTTTTTACCAGACGCAATCTCGGCGGCCGCGATCAGCCTGGTGTCGTCAAGCTGTTCGGCCAGCACATTCAACCCGTTCGCAGCGGCGAAAGTTCTGAGGTCGGAAAGAACGTCCAGTATCCACTCATTATGCTGCATCAGACTCTCTCCGGAATGGTTAACGAAGGGTTAACACAACCATAGCATGAGCAGCTTTCCGAAAGATATTCACCGGTTTCCATTCCCCAAAAATAGCGAGGTATCTGAGGGCAAAGCTCTGGAACCATTCACCCGGGAATGGAAAAGAAAGCACCCGCGAGTCACTTGCGTGATTCGCGGGTGCTTTTCCTTGTGGCATTTCCGGATCAGCCGCGCGCGTCCAGAACTTCTTCGAGTGTGCGCAGCCCGGTGCGGGGCGATTGCACCAGAACCGACATATTGCCGGGCTTGTGCTCGTTGCGCATCATCTTCATGTGCGCCTCGGGCAGATCGGCCCAGGCGAACACCTCGGACATGCAGGGATCAAGCCGGCGTTCAAGCATCAGCTTGTTGGCTGCCGCCGCCTGTTTGAGGTGAGCAAAGTGCGACCCCTGCAGGCGTTTCTGGTGCATCCAGATATAGCGCACATCAAAGGTCAGGTTGAAACCCGTGGTGCCTGCGCAGATAACGACCATGCCACCTTTTTTGCAGACAAAGGACGACACCGGGAATGTCGCTTCGCCCGGATGCTCGAACACCATGTCGACATTCACGCCCTTGCCGGTGATGTCCCAGATCGCCTTGCCGAACTTGCGGGCTTCTTTGAACCACTCTGCATATTCGGGCGTGTTGACTGTCGGCAGCTGGCCCCAGCAGTTGAAATCGCGCCGGTTGATCACGCCCTTGGCGCCAAGGCCCATGACGAACTCACGCTTGCTCTCGTCAGAGATCACGCCGATCGCGTTGGCCCCCGCGGTGTTGATCAGCTGGATCGCATAGGACCCCAGACCGCCGGACGCACCCCAGACCAGAACGTTCTGACCCGGCTTCAGGTCGTGCGGCTCGTGACCGAACAGCATACGATAGGCGGTCGCCAGCGTCAGTGTATAGCACGCCGCTTCTTCCCAGGTCAGGTGCTTGGGGCGCGGCATCAACTGTTGCGCCTGAACGCGGGTGAACTGGCTGAACGAACCGTCCGGTGTCTCATACCCCCAGATCCGCTGGCTGGGTGAATACATCGGATCGCCGCCGTTACATTCCTCGTCGTCGCCATCGTCCTGGTTGCAGTGGATCACCACCTCGTCCCCGACCTTCCAGCGCTTGACCTTGTCGCCGACGGCCCAGACGATTCCGGCGGCATCGGAACCGGCGATATGATAAGGTTGCTTGTGGCCGTCAAAGGGGCTGATCGGCTTGCCCAGAGCGGCCCAGACGCCATTGTAGTTGACCCCTGCCGCCATCACGAGGACCAGTACGTCGTGGCTGTCCAGTTGGGGAACGTCCACGATTTCCTGATGCATCGCCGTATTCGGTTCGCCATGACGCTCTTTGCGAATAGCCCAAGCGTACATCTGCTTGGGCACATAGCCCATCGGAGGGATTTCGCCCATTTCGTAGAGGTCTTTTTCAGGCGCCTCGTACGACGCAATGCCGCTGTCGGTATCCAAAGCCATGATGGCCTCCTTCTTTCTATTCTGTTGCCGCAATGCAGAATCGCGGTTCTCAATGGATGAGATATTGGCCGCCGGGTAACAATGCAATAGATTTTCGGTATGTTTTTGAAATTTTATGACCCTGCGACTGCAGAAAGTTATTTTGCATGCGCGGCATTGCCTGCATTACCCTTTGCAAAGAGATGTGCAATCGACTGTCCGTAGTAGAGAGTCAGGTCGCGCCGTTCGACCGACGCCGAGATGATATCTCCGTTGCGCAGCAAAATGCGCCGATCTACCAACTGACCGATGGCAAACGCGACCGATCCGTTGATCTGGTCTGGCACCATACCTTGTTCCTCCATCATCCGTGTAACTTCGGACGTCAGTTCGGCTTCGTTCATGTCGCCGTTTTTTAGGATCAGCCAGCATGCCAATGGCCCCGGAACCACAGGAACGGCCGACCCGATCCGCTTCATCAGGTCGCGCGCCAGTTCCGTCGTCAGATCCTTAGGATGTTCCGCTCGAAACGCGGAAAGCGACAAGGGCAGGCCATAGCGTACCGAGGCCAACCCGAACCTCCGGTACCGCCCTGTCACACGACGCCAGACCTGTTTGAGCATCCATCCCGTGATAACGCCGATCCTTGCCCGGAACCGCCGTTCCTTGCGCGATGCGGCAGCGGTCAGAATGGTGTCTTCCAGCACCCGATCATAGTTCAGGGCGACGGGGACAAAGACGACATCCTTACCCCCCGCGTCGACCCCTTCGATAATGTATTTCAAAAGCCCCAACTTGGGGCGTCCCAGCCCGCCGGTCAGGCTCAGTCCTCCTTCGGGAAACATGGCTTGCGTCACCCCCGCCTCGGTGGCGTGGCGGACATAGGCCGCCAGAACCTGGCGGTACAGGTCGCTGCCCGATTTTCGCCGGATGAAATACGCGCCCATGGCACGGATCAAACCGCTGAGCGGCCAGACCCTGGCCCATTCGCCAACCGCATAAGACAGCGCCGAGTGTTCGGCGGCCAGATAGGTTATCAGCACATAGTCCATGTTGCTGCGGTGATTCATGACGAAAACGACTGTCGCATCCGGATCGATCCCGGCCACTGCCTGTTCGTCCTCGTACGTCATGCGCACATTGTAAAAGGCATTGCCAAGCATACGCGACGCCCGAATCGCAAAGCTGAAATAGGCGAAGGCGGAAAAAGAAGGTACGATCTCGCGGGCGTATCGGCGCGCCTGCTCGGATGCCACCGCTTCAGGAATTCCGGTTTCTTTAGCCTCTTGCTGTACGGCCCGCGCCACTTGCGGGTCATAGATCAGCCGCTGAATCATGTCATGCCGCCCCGCCAGCTTGAATGGCTGGATCGGGCGCTGCAGTTTTTTGTTCAGTCGTTCGACCGCTCGTTCCAACCTGCGCCGGAAAAACCAGCGCACGGAAGGAAACAGGAAATGAGATGCGAAAGTGACCGCCGCGAACAGCAGGATCAGGATAAAAAGCCAAAGCGGAAGTTCCACGGTTCGCGTCATGCCCGCACAGTGCCACCAATCAAACAGGGCCACAATCTTTAGAAACACCCGATGCCGCATTGCAGCGAATTGACATATCCCGAAAATTACGATTTAGAACGCTTTGACGAAATATTATTGCCCATTCAATGCGAGGCTCACCCATGACGCAGATGCAGAAAGACCGCCCCTGGCTCATCCGGACCTACGCCGGTCACTCCACCGCCAAGGCCTCGAACGCGCTTTACCGCAACAACCTGTCCAAGGGGCAGACAGGCCTTTCCGTGGCGTTCGATCTGCCGACGCAGACCGGGTATGACAGCGACCATACTCTGGCGCGCGGCGAAGTGGGCAAGGTGGGCGTGCCGATCTGCCATCTGGGGGACATGCGGGTGCTGTTCGACCAGATCCCTCTGGAACAGATGAACACGTCGATGACCATCAATGCCACCGCGCCGTGGTTGCTGGCGCTGTATATCGCGGCGGCCGAGGAACAGGGCGCCGACGTTTCCAAACTGCAGGGCACGGTTCAGAACGACCTGATCAAGGAGTACCTGTCGCGCGGCACCTATGTGTGCCCGCCGAAACCCTCGCTCAAGATGATCGCGGACGTGGCCGAGTACTGTTATACCAATGTGCCGAAATGGAACCCGATGAACGTGTGTTCCTATCACCTGCAAGAGGCCGGGGCCACGCCGGAACAGGAGCTGGCCTATGCGCTGGCAACGGCGATTGCGGTACTGGATGAGCTTAAGCCTCGCGTCCCTGCCGAGGATTTCCCGGCGCTCTGCGGCCGCATTTCATTCTTTGTGAATGCTGGCATCCGGTTTGTAACCGAGATGTGCAAAATGCGCGCCTTTGTCGATCTGTGGGACGAGATTTTGGAAAGCCGCTATGGCGTCAACGACCCGAAATTCCGCCGTTTCCGCTATGGCGTGCAGGTGAACTCGCTGGGACTGACCGAGCAGCAGCCCGAAAACAACGTCTATCGTATCCTGATCGAGATGCTGGCGGTGACCTTGTCGAAAAGGGCGCGCGCCCGCGCGGTGCAGCTGCCGGCCTGGAACGAAGCGTTGGGCCTGCCCCGGCCCTGGGACCAGCAATGGTCGATGCGGATGCAACAGATCCTGGCCTATGAGACCGACTTGCTGGAATATGGCGATTTGTTCGATGGGAATCCGGCCGTTGACGCCAAGGTCGAAGAATTGAAATCCGGTGCACGGGCGGAGTTGGGCAACCTCGACTCGATGGGCGGGGCGGTCGCATCGATCGAGTATATGAAATCACGCCTTGTGGAATCAAACGCCGACCGCCTGAACCGGATCGAGCGCAATGAAACCGTTGTTGTCGGCGTCAACAAGTGGACCGAGGGCGAACCCTCGCCGCTGCAGACCGAGGATGGCGGGATCATGGTCGTCGACCCCGCGGTCGAGCAGGAGCAGATCGCCCGCCTGAACGCATGGCGGTCCGAGCGCGACGATACCGCCGTGACCGCCGCGCTTGCCGCGTTGCGCGATGCCGCCAAAACCGGCGCGAATGTCATGGAACCCTCGATTGCCGCCGCCAAGGCAGGCGTGACCACGGGCGAATGGGCCGAAGAGATGCGCAAGGCCTATGGCACCTATCGCGGCCCGACTGGCGTATCCGGCTCGGTCTCGAATAAGACCGAAGGATTGGACGATCTGCGAGCTGCCGTCGATGCGGTAAGCGATAAACTGGGCCGCCGCCTGAAGTTTCTTGTCGGCAAGCCGGGACTTGACGGCCATTCCAACGGCGCCGAGCAGATCGCATTCCGCGCGCGCGATTGCGGCATGGATATCACCTATGACGGCATCCGGCTGACACCCGAGGAAATCGTGATTTCTGCGGCTGAGGAAGGCGCGCATGTGATCGGCCTGTCGATCCTGTCCGGCAGCCACATTCCACTGGTCGAAGACGTGATGCAGCGTTTGCGCGCAGGAGGCCTGGGCCATATCCCCGTCGTTGTTGGCGGGATCATTCCTGACGATGATGCCAAAAAACTCGAAACCATGGGGGTGGCAAAAGTTTATACCCCAAAGAATTTCGAGTTGAACGCCATCATGGGTGATCTGATCATTTTGGTTGAAACGAAAGAGATTGCAGCGGAATAAAAAACTTCCCCACATTTTTTTCTAGCAGACAATAATAATTGCCCATATTAACGTAGTGCGCGCGAAAACGGCGCATCACGTTTGATCGGCAATTGTAGAAATGGAAAAATAATGGCTATCGACCTTGGCAAAATGTCCCGCAAGGAATTGTTGGAATTGCGCGGAAACATCGAAACCGCTTTGCAGGAGGCCGAGCAGCGGGAACGCCGTGAAGCCTTGGAAGCTGTCAAAAAAGCCGCCGCAGAGCACGGGTTTTCGCTCGCCGAGCTTACCGATGATGTGCGCCGCGTCGGCAAGGGCCCAAAAGCCAAAGCAAAATATCGCAATCCGGCAAACCCGGATCAAACGTGGAGCGGGCGTGGACGCAAGCCACAATGGGTGCATGATGCCCTCAAGGCAGGTGCGGATGTTTCCGATCTGGAAATTTGACCTGAACGGCGCTTTGAAATGACGATTCATATCGGTGCGGAAAAGGGCGATATTGCCGAAACGGTTCTTTTGCCCGGCGATCCTTATCGGGCGAAATGGGCCGCGGAAACGTTTTTGACCGACATCCGTCAGATCAACAATGTTCGCGGAATGCTTGGCTTCACCGGCACCTGGAAAGGAAATCGTGTCACATTTCAGGGTAGCGGCATGGGAATGCCGTCGTTGTCCATTTACGTAAATGAACTGATCCGCGACTATGGGGCAAAAACATTGATCCGTATCGGATCTTGTGGCGCCATGCAGGACAGCGTGAATCTTCGTGATATCATTCTGGCGATGACGTCGACGACACTGAGCACTCCGTCGCGAGGGATACTCCGTGAGCTCAACTTTGCCCCTTGCGCGGATTGGGGACTGTTGCAATCCGCTGCCAAGGCCGCCGAAACGAAGGGCACGCCAACGCACGTCGGCGGGATCTATTCGTCGGACGTCTTCTATGATGAACGCCCCGACCTGAACGAACAGATGGTTCGTCATGGCATCCTTGGGGTCGAGATGGAGGCCGCAGAACTTTACATTCTGGCAGCGCGCCACAAGTGCCGCGCACTGGCTGTTCTGACGGTGTCGGATCATCTGTTGACCGGTGCGGCCCTGCCTTCGGAAGATCGCGAAAAAAGCTTTGGCGACATGGTCGAGATCGCCCTGCATGCCGCGTTTCCCGATGCCGCCTGACCAGTGGATATCAACGCCAGAATTTATGGTTCAGCATACCTGAAACACGACGCCGCCCAGAACGGGCGGCGTTTTCCTTAAGAACCGCAATGGCTTACATTTTCAGACTATGCCTGTACGTAAAAGTCATAGTTGTAGACAGTTGAAAACCCGATCTCTTCATAGACCGGTTTGCCCATATCCGTCGCCTGCAGAATAGAAGACGTGGCGCCGCGTTTCTTGCCTTCGGCCATGGCATGCAGCGTCATCGCCGTCCCGATACCCTTGTTACGGAATTCCGGCAGGGTTCCGACGACAAAGACGCCCGCCAGACCATCCGCCATTCCCAGGGCGCTGGTGGCAACTGGCTTGCCATCAAGGATCCCAAGGTACCGCCATTGTTCGGTCAACGCCGAATCCGGAATCTGGCCTTCGCTTTCTGCCATCGCTTTGCAAGACGCCGGGTCAAGCTCGAACGCTTCGGCGGCCACCGCCGCCCAGTCGTGGCGCGCGGACTGCCCCTCGATCAGTTCGATCCTGAGGCCCTCGACTTTCGCACCCGGGTCGAATTCGGTCAGGTCGCAATGCATGGCGGGCTGCTGGCCCACAAGTTGCAGGCCCAGTTGTTCCAGCTTTGCCTTGACCGCCCCTGTCGCAGCAGATGGGCAAATACGCCACAAGACAGGCGTGCCCTTGGCCGCAATGCTATGTTGCGCCGCCGCAAAAACCTCGTCCAGCGCGTCCACATTCTGCCCGGTCACAAACACGTTGTTGAAAAGGAACAAAGGGATGTTCGAGTACATGAACACCGCATCCGAAAACTCGCGATACTCCCCCCCTGAAACACGGGCATACTCGCGCCAGTATGACGCACAGTTGGTGTCCATTCTTGTCGTGAACTCAAGATCCAGCGGCATATTCAAACCTTCCATCGTGAATAGTCTGGCGCCAGTGCAAACAATCCGCAACTGTCGCTGTTTTACAAATTTCGGCCAAGCGCCAAACAAAAAAGCCCCAAATGAAAATATCAGCAGGCCAATTGGATGTGGTGACGCCCTAAAGAAGCAACCTAGAGTTGTCATTTTCATATGGCAACTCTTATGTTTGGACATGTGCAGGTCTTGCACGAACTCCTGCAAAGGCTAAAATATGGCCATGTCCCCGTTCGCCCATATTCTGGCCCTTCCGGTGCGCGCCTATCGGTTGATTTTCAGCCCGTGGGTCGGGTTCAATTGCCGCTATCAACCGACCTGTTCGGCCTATGCTCTTGAGGCGCTGGAAAAACATGGCGCAGTCAAGGGAGCTTGGCTGGCCGCCAAGCGGATCGGGCGCTGTCATCCATTGGGAGGGACAGGATACGACCCGGTTCCGAACCATTCCGGAGACGAAACCAAGTAACGGCGACGCGCCGTAATTCTTGACCCTTCTGCATTCGGGCAGAACATTGGCATGGCGTTCCAGCCTCGCGAGGTCGCCATGTTTTCCAACGCCCGCTCTGATTTGCCCACACACGAGGTTCACAACCAACCGCCTGTTCGTGGCGATTGCAATCTGTGGGAAACCGATCCCGTCCTGCGCGAAAACATCACACATACGGGAGGGCAGGTTGAACCCTTGGCCAGATATGGCGGAACGATGGGTAGCGCAGAGATACGCGAGGCCGGACGAGAGGCCAATCGCTCATTGCCGGAATTGTGCTTGTTTGACCGGGGTGGGCGGCGACTGGACGAGGTCCGGTTTCACCCCGCCTATCATCAGCTTATGAACACCAGCCTGTCCGCGGGCTATGCCGGTATCGCTTGGGGCCAACAGCCCGGCGGGCATGTGACCCATGCCGCCATGGTCTATCTCGCCAGTCAGGTCGAACCCGGACATTGCTGCCCGATGACGATGACCTATGCCGCCATTCCGGCCCTCGCGGCGAACCCTGACGTTGAAGCCGAGTGGAAACCGAAACTGATGGCGCGTGGTTACGATCCGTCGACCCGACCCATCGCCGCGAAGCAATCCGCAACCCTTGGCATGGCCATGACCGAAAAACAGGGCGGTTCGGATGTGCGCGCCAATTCCACCGTTGCACGCCGCGATGGCGAGCACTGGCGGCTTCGAGGGCACAAGTGGTTCTGCTCGGCGCCGATGTCCGACGGGTTTTTGACACTGGCCCAGGCACCGGGCGGGTTGACCTGTTTTCTGCTGCCGCGCTGGCTGGACGGCGAGCGCAACGCGCTCCACCTCATGCGGTTGAAGGATAAACTGGGCAACAAGTCCAACGCGTCGGCCGAGGTCGAATTTCACGACGCGCTGGGATTTCAGCTTGGGGACGAGGGCGCCGGGGTGCGCACGATCATCGAAATGGTGCATCACACGCGTCTGGATACAGCGATGGCCCCTGCCGGGTTGATGCGCGCAGCGTTGACCGAGGCGCACCATTGGGTCACGCATCGCAGCGCGTTTCAGCGGCGGCTGATCGACCAACCCCTGATGCGGGCGGTCCTGTCCGATCTTGTCCTGGACTGGGAGGGCGCGGTGACCCTTGGTCTGCGGGTAGCAGAGGCATTCGACGGCACCTCGGTCGAGGAACGCGCCTTTGCCAGGATCAGTGTGGCCCTGGCCAAGTTTCACACCAACAAACGCTGCCCCGTCGTCATTGCCGAGGCGATGGAGGTGTTGGGTGGCATGGGCTATGTCGAAGACACGCCTATGCCGCTGCTCTATCGCGAAGCGCCATTGAACGGTATCTGGGAGGGATCCGGCAATGTGATCTGTCTCGATATCCTTCGCAGTCTTGCGCGCGATCCCCTGGCCAATGAAATCCTGCGGGCCGAGTTGCGGGCGGGCATCGGTGCGGACAGGCGGTATGATGCGGCGTTGAGTGCCCATGAAGAACGCTGGAATGGTCTTCCTCCCGAGGCCGAAGCCCGGTGGTTTGCCGAGCGAACGGCACTGTTGCTGACGGCATCCCTTCTGTTGCGCCGCGCGCCCGAGGCAGTTGCCGACGCATTCATCGCCACGCGTTTGGAGGGCCTAGGCGGTCGCTTACCGGGTGCCATCGGAACGGTAGAAAGCGGTCACATACTGACCCGATTGGGCGGGTGACGCGATGAGCGTCCTGTTCGCAACAAGAGATCGCATGCAAGCCGGAATGTTTGGCTCAGTAAACCACATTCAGCATCAACAGGGAAACGACCAGGAACAGAACTGTCATGACCCCGCCTGAACGCACGAAATCCATCACTTTATAACCTGCGGGCCCCATGATCAGCGCGTTTACCTGATGCGTCGGGATGATGAAACTGTTTGAGGTCGAGATTGCCACTGTAAGCGCAAAAACGGTCGGGTTCCCACCAGCCGCCACCGCAATGGAAACGGCGAGGGGCACGAGCAGAACGGTGGCCCCGACATTTGACATGACGAGCGAAAAGGCAGTGGCCAAAACGGCGACACCGGCCTGTAGTGCCCAAATCGGCCAGCCGTTCAAAATGATCATGATTTGTTGAGCAATCCACGCAGCGGTTCCAGTATTCTGCACGGCTTGCCCCAGTGGTATGAGGCATGCGAGCAGAAAAACGGTGTTCCATCCGACTGCGCGGTATGCCTCGTCCACGCTGAGTACGCGCGTAAGCATCATTCCGGCGGCTCCGGTCAGCAGACAAAGCGACAACCGAACGTCGGTGAACAAAATCAAAGACAGGGAAATCGCGAAAAAGACCAAGGCCCAGCCGACCTTTTGCGGGCGCAGTTCATCCTGCGGAAAATCTGTTGTTACAACAACAAAGTCAGGATCCCGTTTGATCCGCATCAGGTTGTCCCACCTGGTATGTGCAACAAGCATGTCGCCTGCGCGAAATTCCTCAAGCCCGATCTGTGTGGACTCATGCGTTTCGGTTTCTACGTGGCTGAGAGTTTCCTCCCCTCGGTGAATTGCAAGCAGCGACATCCCGTATGTTTTACGAAACAAAAGTTCGCGCGGGCATTTTCCGATCAGCTTGCTGTCAGGTGTCACAACGACTTCGGCTATTCCGGCATTGGTGGGTGCAAACTCCTCGACGAAAATGTCCAGTTCCGGAAGTACGGTCAGACTGAACTTCCGGGCGAATTCCTCAACCGTCCACCGGTTCCCGATGATCGCAAGCCTGCAGGGCGCTGCAATCTCGGCGGTCAGGACCTGAACCATCGAAGTTTTGCCGCGATAGAATGTGGAGATTATGTAAAGATGGTTTTCGTGGTTGATATCCGCCAATACCTGCCCGACCAACGGGCTTTCCGCGGGCACGACCACCTCGAAGACATCCGCTTTGAGTCCATAGACCCGCTGCAAATACTCCTGCGTGCCCTGCCCCGTTCCGGTACTGTCGGAACCGGCGTCTCCTGGTAATACCCATCGTCCGAGCAGCAGAAAGTAGCCGATCCCGGTCAGGATCAGGACAGCACCGATAGGCGTCACCGAGAAAAGCCCGAACGGTTCGATTTTTTGGCCTTCGGGTAACCCCTCATTTGCGGTCAGTACCAGGTCGTTAAGCAAAATCAGAGGTGATGACCCAACCATCGTCATTGTGCCCCCCAAAATGGCGCAAAATCCCATGGGCATCAGCAGGCGCGACAACGGAATTCCGGATCTTGAGGATATTCGGCTGACGACTGGCAGAAACAAGGCGGCTGCGCCCACATTCTGCATGAAGGATGAAATGACACCAACGGTGCCGGAAACGATCGGCAGCACCCGGTTTTCGGCTGTGCCGCCGTATTTCAAGATGACGGCGGCAACCTTGTTCATGATGCCGGTTTTGTCCAGCCCTGCGCCAACGATCATGACGGCGATGATAGAAATCACTGCGTTGGACGCAAATCCATCGAAAAGATGCGTGGCATCCGAGAGGTTCTCAAGGCCTGGCGCATAGCTGAGAAGCCCGACAATGACCAGGACCAGTATTGCGGAAAGGTCAATTCTGACAATTTCGGATACGAACAAGAAAACGGTGAATGCCAGCAGAGCACAAACCACTCCCATCTCGAACGTAAACGCAATTTGTTCCACAGATTTCACCGAGATTTTGTTCGGTTTTGTTTGACAAGAAAATTAGACTATTTCGCCCATCCTGTCATGATGTTTCAATTTTTGACAACCTATTGAAACAAAGTTTCCTTTAGACGCCGGCAACTCTAACCCAGCCCCGTTTCAACGGACACCCATCTCGCCAAATGGTGATCTTTCGACTGATAGTGCGTAGCCGACCCCGAAGATGCGCCGGTCAATCGGCCTGGCGCCGCATCACGTCGCCCCGGCGCCCGCAGTCACCACCTTGCCCAGCACGACCGGCGAGAAATGCGCCTTGCCTCCCGCGCCGAACACATGGCGCTGCAGCTTGGAAAACGCCTCCAGATAGTGGGTGTACGAGGTCAGATCGACTCCCGCCGGAACCGGCAGCATGTCGCCCAGAATGCCGGAATAGCCGCGCACGCTGATCTCCATCTGTGCTCGTGACAGCCCCAGTTGCGCTTCGGCGGCGATGTTGGGGACCGAGACCTGAACGTTGCTCTTGAATGTGGTCGCCTCGATCCGCAGCTGAACAGCCACGCCGATTTCGACCTTCTGGCCTTCGATTTCGCTGGTGGTGAACATCTTGGCCTCTTGCACCACGCCCACCGAACTGCCCTCGGCCCCGCCCTTGAACAGACCGGCAAACCAGCTCAGCTTGCCGCTGGCATCGCGTATATAGGCCACTGAACTGACAAAGTGCTGATCCAGCGTCACCGCCAGATCGGCGGCGCCGGTCATAGGCATCTCAAGACCTTCCTCGCCCCCGTGCCCAGGGTCCATCACGCGAAAACGGTGTTTCGCAAGCGCGTCATCGCTGTCCAGCAGGGGGACATAAGTCAAAGCGTCGGCCATGTCGTTCAATCCAAATCCGATGAGAAAGAATGACAACAGGTTAGCACACTACGCCACCTGTCCAAAATTCGCTTGGGTTCATGTGAACCGTCGTGAGACTTCGACGCGAAGAGCGTGATTTTCTGAATCCGATCAGAAAGCCGCGTCACGCATTACCGGCCCAAACGTCAAGTATGTCTGATCCTGCGTCGCCGATGCGGGCAGAGCGGACATTGGTTCTGATTTCTGATAAGGTTGTCTGGACACCACATCATTGAGGGCAGCCGATGCTCGAACGTCAAGAGGTCGTTGTGATCGGAGCCGGATGGCCGGGCTGAGCGTCGGCTGCGTACTCGGCGAGGCCAGGTTCGACTACGTCATTCTCCAACGCAACCGTATCTGCCAGAACTGGCGATCCCAGCACTGGGACTCGTTCCGGATAAACACACCGAACGTGCTGACCGTCCTGCCGGGCGACCGATACGACGGGGACGACCCGAAAGGCTACATGACCCGGGACGAATTCGTCGAGATGGTTGAGGACCATGTCCGCTGCAACCAGCTTGCGGTGCAGGCTGTCTGCCTGGTTTCTGGTGCAGATGCCATAGAAAGCACATTCGCCACGGTGCGCCATCGAACCGGCAAAACGAAGGGCTACCTCAGCCGAAAGACCGGACTGGCCATGGCCTTCAAACTGATGATGTCGCCGCAGGGCAAATGGTGGGAGCTCGACGGATCAAACCGCATGCCAGAGATCATTCAGGACATTGCATTCGTCGACGGCATCAAACAAATTCAACCAGCCGCCTGATCACGCCGTCACCAACTTTCGGGCATAGCTCATCAAGTGAGATCAATGCTATGTTGCTTAAGTGATTGAAATATGTGTGCGGGGTAGAAAACAGAGCCACCATTGCTTCAGGATCGGAGGCTTGTATCAATCTGAGCTCCGGATTCGTCGATTGGGCCGTGCTTTGTCCGCCTATCAACAGATCTGCGATAAACGATAGTACGAATGGCGCGCGACCATTCGTACAGCCAGGATATGCGTTGCGAGTCAGTTTTACCCCAGTAACATCAGCGCTTCAGTTCAATGTCTGGGGATGCGAGATCGCCGCGCCTTCCGCTTCGTGGGTGTAGAACTCGACCGTCCCGTCCTTGAGGCCGGAATGCACCAAGGGCCAGTTCGTTTCGGCTTGCGCGATACGGGTAGTTTGCTCTGCGATGAACAGATCGCGGGTTTCTTGATCCCAGTTGAGATATAGTTTGTCGTTGATCACGGCCCATCCGTTTACGAAATCAACCTCTGCACCGTAACCCTCAGAAACGGCATAGGAACACCAGCCGTTGTTCTGCGGTTCAAAGCTGGCAGGGTTTGTCGAAAATTTCGTAGCGTTTTCAGACGAGCTGAAGCGCCACGACTTACCCTTGTAGTCAACGCTGTATTCTGCACTCCCGATTTTTGGGGAGTTTTCGGTGAAGTATGCGACAACGTCGAAGCCGTCCATCGCCACGCCGTTTTCCAAGGCATTGACCGCCTCCCCTGCAGATGCAGAATGTGCCCCCATCAGCACAAGAGCAGTCGCAAAGAGCGCGTTTCGCCCTGTCGCCATCGCCAGATTCATCCTATCTACAATGTTCATTTGGAGTCCTTTCACGGGTGATCCGAAATGGGGTTGACCGATTAGTCCCATCGGATCTGTAACTGATGAAGCTGACGCTACCTGTTGATTTCCAATTCGTGAAATACCCATTGGCTTCCAAATCAATAGCGGACATCTATAAACTTGAATTTTTTTGGCACTCATCATTTAATTTTATAGACGTGAGCTATAGTCAGTGTGCCAAAAATGGAAATGTATCAGATTCGGTATTTTCTGACGCTTTGTGAGACGCTGAATTTCACGAAAGCGGCTACACAATGCAACGTCGCACAACCCTCTTTGTCTCGCGCCATAAAGATGCTTGAGGACGAGCTTGGTGGACCGCTGTTCCACCGTGCCCGAAATAGAACGAACTGCACCAGGCTCGGCAATCTCATGCGTCCACAACTACAAAAGATTCTGGATGCAAGTGAGCTGGCGTTGTCGCTTGCGCAAAAGGTTTCTTCGCTGGAGGTGGCCCGTTTGGACCTCGGCATCATGTGCACGATCGGGCCATCACGAATGATCGGTTTCATCAGCAGATTGAGGATGGAGATACCGGACCTTGACTTGCGCTTGCATGTCGCTCCTGGGTCCGAGTTGATTGAAAGGATGAAATCAGGTGATCTAGACCTTGCCATTTTGGGTATGCCGAAAATTCCCGAAATCTTCCACGCGCATACGCTGTACAGCGAGCGCTACGTAGTCGCCTTTCCAAAGGGTCACAGATTTGAGCAGATGGATACGGTGCCTTTGAGTGCACTGAACCACGAGGATTACCTGGACCGAACGAACTGCGAGTACTCCGAATACTTGAAAAGCCTGGATGCAGAAAAAGAGCCGAAACTGAACATTCTGTATCAAAGCGACAGGGAAACGTGGATACAGGCATCGCTTCTTGCTGGAATGGGCTGTGCGGTGATGCCCGAATATCTGCCCATGTTGCCAGGCATAGCGACACGCAACCTTGTTGAGCCGGACATTCGACGCGACATACAGTTGATCACGGTTGCAGGTCGGCGGCACCCGCCAGCTGTTGAAGCCTTCGTCAGGCTGACTCAGAGATATGATTGGAATGCGGGCAATTGCGTCTGAATGAGGCAATGGGTCGGATAAGCAACGTCACATCTTCCAAAGATGGCGGTCAGGACTTTCTCTCTTGGCCGAAACTGGTCTTGAGCCACATCACTGCTTCCTCACCAAACCCTAACCTCTTCGCTGCTAACGCAAGTCTTCTTGGCTCCTGAGGAAAGCCTGTGATGGGGGTCCCGCGCCAGCCCATCTCCAACATTGTCCTTCCCCCCTAAAACTGGGCCATTATGGACGTGTCGCGGTTTGATGCCGCTCCTTTGATAGCATTTATTGCAACAAAGGAGACTGACTATGGGACTGAAACGGACGGACGAATTCCACGCTGATGCGGTGCGGATCGCGCTGACGAGCGGGCTGACGCGCAAGCAGGTTGCATCCGATTTAGGTGTTGGCCTGCCCGGCAGTCGCCGCTTGCGGCGATGAGAGGGGGGCGATCCGGGCACTGAAGATGGCTATCGCCTACGACAGCCACCAACAGGCTGCATCCACCATACGGATCGCGGCAGCCAATACTGTTCGCACGACTATCAAAAACTCCTGCGCCAGCACGGATTCCAGGGTAAGCGTCCGATGAACCCGACCTAACGCTTGCCGCTAGCGGGGGCTAAGTGTCCACCATCGATAGTGGACACTAAGGGGCACTCTATGAGCGGGCGGAAGAAGCGGTTTTGGGCGGATGAGGAGAAGCGCGAGATTTGTGCGCAGGCGGTTACGCCGGGGATGTCGGTTGCGCAGGTGGCGCGGCGGTATGCGGTCAATGCGAACCTTATTTTCAAATGGCTGAAGGATCCGCGGTTTGCGCCAGAGGCTGATGCGTCCGCTCAAGAAGTGATGTTTTTGCCGATTGAGATTGAGGCTGATGTTGCCCGCGAACCTCGGCCCATCGACGTGCCAATGCCGTCTCCATCTGCCTCTCTGTCGGCCAACCGAAAGCCTGGCGCGCGGTCTGATCCCGATGCCAGGATTGGGGGGACTCGTCAAACGTTGACTCAGCGTTGACAAGAAGTGGGGATGTGGAGGCGGGCGGATTGCGCCTGACTTCAAGTATTTGATATTGTTTGTTATATTTGGTTGCGGGAGCAGGATTTGAACCTGCGACCTTCAGGTTATGAGCCTGACGAGCTACCTGGCTGCTCCATCCCGCGCCGGTTTGTTGGCCTTTTGGTTTTTGCCTTGA